>JAKPTH010000283.1 GCA_029571125.1 bacterium | reverse complement strand
AATGTATCATAGTTTCATCTGACGAGGCAATAAATTTATCCATATAGACGCTCCTGATAATTAAATTTTAAATAAAATACTTATAAGATTGCGGCCTTTATTTTATCGACCACTCCGGTTCTTCCTCTTGCCGCATTCGATTTGATGTGAAGTTCGAGAGGCGGGACCGATATAGTGCGGCCATTCCATTTTATTTTTTCAAGGTGCGCTTGCGCGTAAGGCCCGAAATCGACGCGGCCGTTTCCATCGACCCATTCTTCAGGCTCGAACGCATAATCGATCTTGTATTGCCGGTACACGACCCCAAATCCCTTCACCACCCAGTTTGTGACGTGATGAAAAGGCTCGGAAATATATTTTCCGACGGCCTGCTGCAGTTTTTCGATCTCGGTTTTATAGGTCATTACATCGATGTCGTGCGGCCAAACGTCGATTCCGCGGACATATAAAGCGGCGCTGCCGGCAAGCCACCATTTTATTCCGTTATTTTCATGAACGGAACATATCCATTCAATGGCATTATCGATGATTTTTCTGTCGTCGGTGTGAATTTCATTTTCTTTATCCATGAGATAGTTGTTGTAATTATTTTCAAGCAATCGCCCGTCGTGTTCGAACATCAGACTGGCCGGATAAATTCTTCTGTAGAGGCCGTTTTCGTCACACTCATAATACATCGATTTTAATTCGCTCTCAGAAACGCCTGAACGATTTGAAACTTTATAAATATAAGCATTGCCTTCTCGGCTGACGTGTATTTTCATAGTACTCCATTAAAGATTTTTAATGGCCGTTATAAAAAGCGGCGTCGAGATTGATTTTTTCATATTTTTTTACCAATATAAAAAACATATCCGTAATATTGTTTGTATTTCGAATACAACTCAGCTTCATACTTCATATATTCAACGAAAGTTACCGCGGCCTTGCTTCCGGCGTTTTTTTCAAGAAACGCTTTTTGTATGGCTTTTTGCGGAATGAAAAAAGTATCGGTCCAGCATTTTTCCGGTAATGTAAAAGCGGCGACGAGGCTGTAGCCGGCTTTCTGTATCGTTGAAATATTATGGGCTATCGTACTCATTTCAGGAACGGCGCTAACCCAGAATTTTTCAATTTCGGCGGGGCGTTCATCGGTGAACCACGACTCATAAGTTAAAGCTATATAGCCGCCTTTTTTTAGAAAGCGTTTCAAATAATTCAGGCCCTTTTCAAAACCTATATTGGCGATAGCCCCTTCGGACCATATGACATCGAGCTCTTCGTTTTGAAACGGCAAATTATCCATCGAGCCGACGACGCCTTTTACCCTGTCCCGAAAGCCGAACTTTTGAGCGTTTACGTTGAATTTTTCGATAAAATCAGGGCAAATATCAACACCGGTGATGGTTCCTCTGGTGTTTTGCGCGAGGACCATCGTCTGGCCGCCGGTTCCGCAGGCAATATCCGCGATTTTCAATTCATTCGAAAGATCGTCGATAAAACTTAACGCCCTGACTGTGGACTCGGGGCTGCCGGGCCCCTGCCGCTCGAGCCTTCCGAAGTAATCGCAAATCAAGTCAGGATCGAAATCGTGAATCAATATTTCATCGTTAGCCATTTGTATGCTCCTTAATCCAATATATTTTCCGGCGAATATTCTTATTCGATGTTATAAGACAGTTTTCTTCCCAGAGTTCCTATAAAACTCATAAATCCAAGTTTTCCTAATAATGAGGTAAGCTTTCCGAATTTTCTATAACCAAAATTAAACAACAAAAAGGGTATCCTTTGTTTTTTATTATCGGGAAGTCTTTTTAAAATGTTTTTAAACGAATAAAATTGATCATAAATCCACAGATAACCTTTCTTCAGCTCCTCCGCCGACATATTTTCAGGCCGGAAGACGACGTTAGCCGTATTGTAATTATTTGTATTATAATCGATTATTCTGCCTTTATTCAAGAGATTTTTATACAGGGCCGTGCCGGGGTATGGCGTTAGGATGTGAGCCGTCATAGTTTCTACCTTATTTTTAACCAGCCAGTCGAGAGTGGTTTTAAATATTTCAAATGTGTCGGTATCGAAGCCAAAAACCAGGCTGGCGTTGACCATAATGTTTCTGCAATGAAGATCGGCTATAAGTTTTTCATAAAGATCTATGTTGTTCTGCAGCTTATTTGAATTTTTTATCGATTCCCGGTTTATAGATTCAAATCCGATAAACAGGCTTTTGCATCCGCCGTCCGTCATTAAGTCCATCAATTCGGGCATGTGAACGATATTTGTAGAGACGGCGGCGTGCCATACGATATTTTGCTTTTTCAATTCATGTATTAATTTTATGGCGTTCCGGGGGTCGCCGATAAAATTATCGTCGATGAACATTACCTGCCTGGTGCCCATCCGTTTAATTTCGTTCATTACGTTTGTAATTGGCCGGTTTCTATACCGGTGATGCACATATTCGCTGCTGTTATAGCAGAATTCGCATTTAAACGGGCATCCTCTGCTCGAGCAGATGATATTCGTGTATAAATATTTCGATCTATTGACAAGCGACCAGTCAGGCAAAGGTATATCCTGCGGATCGGTCGGATCCGGATTATAGTAAATATTTTTCAGCTCGCCTTTTTGCGCATCGTTAATGATGGTTTGCATCAGCCGCTCAGCCTCGCCGACGCATACCGAGTCGGCATACTCTAACGCTTCATTCGGGTTGGCGCTTACATGTATTCCGCCAAGTATAACTTTTATTCCTTTTTGTCTGTAAACCGACGCTATTTCGTACGCCCGCCTCGACGTATCGACGTTTACGGTAATGCCGACCAGATCAGGTCCGTCGTTAAAATTCAAATTTTGAACATTTTCGTCTTCGATGTAAACGGCATGTTCGGCCCCTATCAACGATGCCAGGGTCGCCAGAGATAACGAGGGCGACATCCGCCTCTTATATTCGGAATCCATAGGCCTAAGGCTCATTTTGGGGGAGATTAATTTTATTTTCATTCGAAAATGTCCGCATCAGGTCGATTAATGGTGAACTTTTTTCTTTTATTTTTTTGAAAGTCTTTTGGCATCAAAATTTTTCCGAAATTACGCGTGCCGATCATTCAAATTTTTATTTATTCTTTAGCTTTCATTATACTATACGTCAGAATTTTATACAACTTTATTTTAAGATTAAACTTGACGCTGCGTATGGTTGTATAATAAAATTATAATCAAGTAGAAACGGCTATGATCGGTAAAATGATTTGAAAAAATTCAGGCGCCATATCCGCGGGCTTGAGCCTGAAATAGCCTGCTGCAGAGAATCTATATCAAAATAAATAACGAGGCTTATCGTGAGTGAAAAAATATATCCGTTCAGTCTTACGCCCGGACTCGAAGCAAAACTTCCGAAACCGTCGCGCGACGGCTTTATTTTTGTAGACGTCAAAGTTAACGGTAGATGGGAAGGAATACTCGTATTCGATGAACGGCGCCTATGCGTCGGAATCAGATGCGACCGCAAAACCCTCGAATACCCTCTGGATTTTTCGCCCGGCGAAATAGAAGACGTCCGCCCTGCGAGCATGTGGAACCGTGCACTGGCTTTTCTTCCGTCATGGCTCGTGCTTGCGTATCCTTACGCATGCTTTTTAATTATTCCGGCGCTGCTGTGTATGGACGTAAACCACGCTCCTGCCGGTTCGATTCTCGCGATAGTATCGGGACTGATCGCGCAGCGAATAGTCATCGAGCATTTAAGAGCGTTCTGCCAGACGAATCTTCTTATTATTATAGCCATACTCGGGTTCCAGGCGGCGGCGCTTCAATCACTAATTAAAACACTTTTAAAATAACGAAAAGGCTTATATTGGGGTTATGATAAATATATCGGATAAAAGCAATTCAGAAAAATATTGCTGGGGAGACGGCTGTCTGGGCTGGAAGCTTCTGAACCGTGAAGAACTGTGCGTTATTGAGGAAGAGGTTTCGGCAGGAAAATTTGAAAGGCGCCATTACCATATCGAAGGCAGACAATTTTTCTATATTCTGAGTGGAAAAGCGGTTATGGAAATAGAAGGCATCGATTATGAAATAGCAGCCGGGCAGGGAATCACCGTCGAACCCGGAAAAAAACATCAATTTAAGAATATATATGATGCACAGGTTAAATTTTTAGTTATAACTGCGCCAAAAAAAAACGGCGACAGGATCGACCTTTAATACTCAGTTTAGTTTCGACGTCACGGCCGGGTTCGGGAGGTTTGCCCCGCGCGTCCCTTAGCTTGAAAGCTTTGGGCGGGAGTCCTCCTGCGGCGAGCCCGTCGAATGAAATTTCTTCGGGGATATTTTGGCAAAATTAACAATTATTGTAGTTCATTATCTTCGAATTCTTTATTTCTTTACATTTTTATTGCCGGCGCCTGACTTGTTCTTCGCTGCTTCGGCGCGCAATTTACCGGCCAGGTTTTTCGCCTCGGCGAGTTCGGCGTCGCTCAATTTGCCGTCGAAGAGGAATTTAATGCTTTCCAGAGCCGCCTCGTCGGTCGATCCCGACATGGTCGCATAGGCGTATGACTTCACAAGGTTTTTCTCGCATCCACGGCCGAAAAAGTAAAGTTTCCCGATGCCCGACTGCGCTATCTCTTCACCAAGCATGGCGGATTTTTCGTAAAGTTCGAACGCCTTCTTATAATCTTGTTCCACGCCCTCGCCGTTCTCGTATAACTTTGCAAGCTGCGCCATGGCCTGAGTATGGCTCTGCGCGGCCGCTTTTTCGAACCATTCGCGCGCCTTGACGGAATCTTTTGCGTTTCCGTCGGAGCCGGTCAGATAAGAAACGCCGGCGTAAAACTGCGCTTCGGCGTCTCCGGCAGAGGCTTTTCCAAGACTTTTAGAGAAGGCGGTTTCCTCGGTGGCCTGCGCGGCCGGCGCGCAGCAGAAAGCAACCGCAATAATTGAAACCATGATCGACGCGATAAAACCCTTCTTCATAAAACTTCTCCTTTCGATATCCAGCGTTAATAATGAAATTAATTTTTTTGCGATCCTTCCGGCTCCGTCCCGCCGGTCCGTTCGGCAGGCTCCGCGCCGCTCAGGCTGGCGACGATCTCTTTGACCGCCTCGATCGCGCCGGAGTCTTCAGCCAGCGAGAGGTAGCGGTTAAAAGCTTCGAGCGCCTCGTTTTTCATGCTCATCTTGACGAGCGTGTGGCCCTTATTGAAGTAGCTGTCGGCGTAATGCGGATTTCTGGCGATGGCCTTATCGAAACATTCGAGCGCTTCGCCGTATTTTCCGGCGTCGAAGAGCCGATTGCCGCGGCGGTTGAGTTCGACCTCGAACATCGGGCCGACGGCTTTTACAGCCTTCATTATCGCTTTGAGCACAAGAAAAAATACCGTCATCACTATAAACGCCGCCATGCCGGCGACGAAATACTCCGGCGTCCTCTCCGAAGCGGAAACGTAGCCCAGGTGCAAATAAAACGGGAATTTCGGCGTGGAGCTTTGAGTGATTATTTTCATAATTTAATCCTTTTCGGTTGCGGTCAGGCAGGGGTGTTCCGATATCAGCCAGAAACAATTTACGATGGCGCGTTTCAGATCTTCGCAGTTGTAAGGCCTGGCCGCAAAAGACTCTTTCATTATGTAGGTTTCGCCGTGGCAGCCGCCCAGGCACCAGTTCCACACGCCGCATCCGCGGCATTCGGAAGCCTCGCAGTCCGAGGAAATATCTTGCCGGAACTCGTTCAGCGGCTTCGAGCCGGCCCATTCGCGGTCGAAGGAAAAATCCGCGTCGCCGACGCCTCCTATCCGCAGGAAATCGAAGTTGGTGTTCAGGCAGGGATATACGCTTCCATCGGCGTCGAGCAGCACGGTCTGCGTGCCGGAGCCGCACGACGCACGTGACTGCGAGTAGCGGCATGTTTCGAGCATGATCGACAGGGCGTCGGTCCTGGACAGCCTGCGGTATTCGGGGCGGCGAACCAGCAATTCGGCGCATTTTTCGACGATCGCCGACACGCCGGCGGGCGTCATGTTCTTATGCATGGCGTTGCCGATCATCTTAAGCGGGATGACCCTGGCTTCGGCGGCGTTAAGGCCGAGCGCGAGTTTGTAATAATCTTCGATGCGCTCGATATTGCCGCCGTGGCAGGTCATGCAAAGGATCGTTTCGACGCCCTTATCGGCGAGGCGCCTTACCCCGGCGACGGCCCGCGCGAACGCGCCGCTTCCGCGCACCTGGTCGTTGGTTTCGGCGTCGGGGCCGTCCAGCGAGACCTGGACGGAAAATTTATACTTCAGCGCAAGGTCGATAAATATGTCGTCGACAAGCGTTCCGTTGGTCGATACGCTCGTCCTGAATCCGGACACGGCGGCCTCGGCGAGAATCTGCTCGAGTCTGTCGCGCGCCATCAGGGGCTCGCCGCCCAGCAGGAAAAGCGCCGGCTTTTCGGCGCAGTGTTTCCTGACGGCGCGCAGAAAGCGCGCGACGTCGGCGCCGCCGATCTCGTGCCCGCCGCGGTTGAGTTTTTCGTTATAATAACAGTGAGTGCATTTCAGGTTGCACCGTCCGGTGACGTTGACGGTCACGTTCTCGATCGCGCTCGCGGGTGCGGCGTTTTTAACGGCGCCGTCCGACGAATACAGAACGCCTTTACCGGCCAGAGCTTTAACGCATCCGACGATCGCATCGTACTGCGCGGCCCACGCCGGCGCCGACTCGACGATCTCGAGAAGCGTCCGCCTGCCGTCAAACGCTCCGACGAATTCCTTCAGCTCGTTGTCGATCACATTCCAGTACGCCTGCGCGTTCCATACCATCAAAGTCCGGCCGCGCCGTTCATCGACGAGGTCGGGCCGCCGGAATTTGAATACCGACCGGTTGAGCCTGTAATTGAGAATTTTACTTATGATGCTCATCTTAATTCAATTATAACCGATTCGAGTGAGAATGTAAAGAAAAGGAATTTAGGAATAACAATAAATGCGGTATCTATTATTATTTAGGAAGCTTAAGGCGTCCAAACAGCACACTGTCGGACCGGGAAATCAAATTTAGAACGATTAAAAACAGGGTGTGGGATTTTTCAAAGATCTATTTTTAAACTCGAAAAATATATTAAACTTTGATTCGATTGGAGACTTTTAACTTATTTTGGACAGTAGTGACTAATTTTGTTTTTTTTGAATTTTTTCATCAATTTATTTTGATTTGTTTTATCTTTTTCAAATACCATCATGTTAATTCACTCTGGCGCTTTCGCTGCCGGCAAATCGCTAAGCGATTTGCCGGCACTAACTCCAAAAACAAAGTTTAAAAAACCGCATCCCGTGGCTTGCACCAACTGGAATGCGGTTTAATTTATTAGATATTTATTTTATCGCTTTATATTTTCGCGCGTCAGTCTTTTTTGATCCTGATATTGCCTACGTTGGTGCTGACTGTAACTACGGGCGATTCGTCGGTGAATTTGGCGTCGTCGAAGGCGTTGGTGGTGTTGCCGATGGAGCTTTTGGCGACGATTTTCGGCGACGCCGATTCGGGTATCGTCAGGCTGACGTTGCCTACATCGCTGGATATACGATGCGTGGATTTATTTTTCAGGGCGTCGAAATTTACTTTTATGTTGCCGATATTGGAATTTATTACCGATTCCCTGCTTACCGACGCTTTGTAGAGCGAAACGTTGCCTACGTTAGATTCGCATTTGATGACGTCCGCCTTGACTACGCTTGTTTTAATGTTTCCGGTGGTGCTTTTGATCGTGCAGTTATTCGATTCGATCTTTTCGGCGTTTACGTTGCCGTTGGTGACCTCTACGGCGAATTCGGCCGATTTGACATTGCTGGCGACGAGGTTGCCGCTGGCGCCGGTAAGCGAAAATTTGCCGCTATCGATGTCTTCGACGGATACGTTGGTGTTTTTGACTTCGATTTCGGTAGTGGCTTTGCGTTTGGAAACGCTCAGATCGTTTTCGCCGCGGATATTCATCCAGTGCAGTTGGCTGTGCCAGTCTTTTTCTATATTGTCGGCTTCAACGCGGCAGGCGAGCCTGGACGGAACCCTGATTTTCATTTTCATCTTCGGAAAGGTGTAGTAGCTCCTGCCGGCGTCTCTGGACGAAACCAGAAACGACATTTTGTCGCCGGACAGCATTTCGATTTTAACGTCCATGTCTTTCGAATGCTCGCGCGCGGCGTCTTCGTTGGGGCCGTATGCGGTCTTTATCACGTCCACCTGGATCGTGTCGCTTCCGTCTTCTGCGCCGGCTATTTCGATGCTTTTATCGAATATGGGCGCGCCCGTTTCTTTTTCGTTGAATACCATGTTGACCGATTGGGCGGGCGCAGCAAATTCGAAATGCTCGATAGACTCGCCAGCAAATCTGTTGTATCTGTTGAACTGCCCGAATACCATCGATATGCCGATGATCGAGGCGACTATGGCGAAGGCGTAAACGTTGCGGGAGCCTATCTTGAGAAAGCCGCCGCTGAAATGCGCCTGCATTATGAAATTGATCAAAAGAGCCAGAACCGAAACGCTCAGGATGAGCCCGAAAAAGCCGAGCAGGAAACTCGATGTGGTTCCGAATATAAACGTGGTGAAGGGCGCCTTGAAAAATGCATTGACGCCGATCAGCGTATTGAACGATACCAGGGCCGCCACGGCAAAACCGAACAGCACCGGAATATAAATAATGCACATGAACAATAAGAAAAGCCCGCGTACGGCCGAAACTATAAGATCTACTCCTGCGCTTCTTCCGCCGGCTTTGGCCTGCGCTTCATCAGGAATCAGAAGAGCGAGCAGTATATAAAACAATATGCCGACGCCGCTGAATATGAACAGAAGACGCATCAGCAGGGATGAAACGCCGAAATATTCGGCGAAGCCGCCGCAAACGCCGAAAAACCAGCGGTCTCTTGAAGAGCGGCAGAGCGTTTTCTGGATAGGTATATATTTATATTTTATGGTTATCCTCTCGGTGGTTTTTTCGGCGCGCTCTTCGGATGAGCCGCCAAGCTCGGAAACTATCTCGGCCGGATCGCCGAGAGAATATAATATTTCAAGAACCATCTGCGCATCGATGCGCTGCGATCCCGAGTATTTCAATTTTTCTTTTATTGCTATTTCAATATGCTCATTCAACGATTCGAGAAGCTCCGCGATATCCTCCGCCGGATAATTCTTTCCTTCTCTCTTAATGCTTTCATAAAAATTTTCAAGGGCTTTTCGCGCTTCGTTAGTAAATGTGTAATAGTCCATCAGATTTCTCATTATCTGCCTCCTATGATTTTACGCAAGCCTGAATCGATCTTGCGCCATTCCTCTAAAAGTTCGTCCATTAAATCCCGGCCTTTATCGCTGATTGTGTAGTACTTGCGGGGCGGGCCTTTGTCGGATTCTTCCCATTTATAAACTATAAGGCCTTCGTTTTTCAGTCTGGTCAGAAGCGGATAAATAGTTCCTTCGGAAGTCGCGAGCGAACCGTCCTTTAAAACTTCTATAATATCGTACCCGTAGCGCTCGCTGTCCGAAATTATCTTGAGCACGGCCAGCTCCAAAACGCCTTTCCTAAGCTCTTTTATCTTGTTTTTAACCAGGCTTTCGTTGTCGCTCATGTTACTATGCACCTCAAGGTTGTGTGTACTCTATAGTACATTGTAGCACATAGTACCTTGGATGTCAAGTTTATATAAAAAAATTTATGATTATAAATTTAAAGCGGGTTTTTAACAGGTTTTGTGGAGACGGTTTAGTTAAGACGAATGCGGGTTTAAAGCGAAAAAATAAAAGTTTAAGAACGTTAAAAAAGTTAAAGGAAGTTAAAGATGTTTAAGGGAAACTAAAGAGTGTCTTCAGGCGGTATTGATTTTGCCGCGCCCTTATACCGGCTGAGCGCCGGCGCCAATCTTAAGAAAATATATTCTCCGATCAGAATTCCGGGGACGGCCGTAAAAAATTGAATGGATATTACAATGTGAACGGCAAGCAGCGCCGCATTATTCAGGCCGATCTTATCGGCGATAAAAACGCCTGGAACGGCTATGGCGAGCGCTTTGACCATGGCCGGAACCGCTGCTCTGACGGCGGTTTTCCTGTTTTTCGTTATATGATAGCACAGCGCCATTAAGATATTGCCGATAGCTATGAACGGCGCCATCGCAATAAGCGGCGGCGGAAGGTGCCCCGTAAAAAAAGCGAGCAGCGGCGTAAAGGCGGCCAGCATAAAAACATGCCTGAGGCCGCATGAATGATAAAGAAATATATAAATCGCGTTCACGATAATTCCGGTCGCCAGTTTTGGAAGGCCGATGATCTGAAGCGCCAGATTTATTGCAAGAAAAATAGCTGTGAGTATCGTTTTAAACATATCAATCTATATGCTTTTTTCCTATTATAGATTCCATATCGAACCTTAATATCGTCACCGAATCATAAGAGCGGTCGCTTTTAATATTTCTTTCGAATATAGGCTTCGGGTCTTTTTCGAGATGGTTGAGTAAAATCTGCAATCCGTGCTTTTTTTCGTCAAGTTCGCTCACTATATTCATCTTGCCGCGTATTACCAGCGATTCATAATCGTGATCGCATTTCGTTTCAATATAACCGTTGTCTTTTATGATAGTCCCGCAGGCGTTTTGATTGCGGCTGATAAAATCTATCTTGTCGCCGCTGTTAGCGCAATGAAAATAAAGGC
The DNA here is from genome assembly GCA_029571125.1 of bacterium. GTDB lineage: Bacteria > Muiribacteriota > UBA9980 > UBA9980 > UBA9980 > UBA9980. The sequence continues at coordinate 40,291 of JAKPTH010000283.1, read as the reverse complement.
ATGAACGCTCGCGATCATAGCCATAGCTCATCGTGACGACGTAAGGGACTTTATCGTCGCAGAGGGCTATGGTTATATAGGTTCCACGCGCGATAAGCGCCTTCTTCTCGTCTTCGCCGATAATTTCATTCCGCTTTCTTTTGGGGTGGTATTGCTCCATATGTCTCCTCTGATATAAGAAATTGTTACTGCCTATTTTTAACTGCCCGAAATGCGAATGGCGCCTATACTACTCTGCGGCATTCACGGAAACCAGATATTTGACGGACTCTTCCTGCCCGGCATTTTTCGCGTAGCCCAGCGCCGTCATGCCTTTATCGCTTCTGGCGTTCACCTCGGCGCCTTTTTCCACCAGGAACTTCATGAGAGGCACGTTTCCGTATTTGGCGGCCATCATTAATGCAGTCTGGCCGAATTTATTTTTGACGTTCACTTCCGCTCCTTTTTCCACGAGCATTCCGGCCATTACCGCGGATTTTTCATCGTTATCCCCGCCTATGACTCCGGCCGTCAACTGGAAAATGCAGTTCTCGCCGTTCTGGTTTGTGAATTTCAGATCGACGCCTTTTTCGAGAAGCAGCTTGAGGTCTTCGATTTTTTTATTCGATAAAGCCATTTTAAAAGGCTTCCACGTGAAATTAGCGCCTGCCGGCACGCTCGCGCCGATATCCTTTTTCATCTGATTATCATTGCCGCGAGTCTCGACTATTGGCGGAGGCGGAACATTTGCCGGAACTTTGCGCGCCGGCGTGGCTTTTATGTGATTTTTCCTGTTATTTTCAATTTTATCGAGAATGTCTTTGCTCATCTTCCGGGCTTCATCGGCCTGGGTTTTGCTCATTGTTTTAAGCAGACCGTTCATGGAAGCGGCTGTTTGCTCTTTTTTGTCCCCGTTTTTGATTGAAAGCTCAAAATATGCGTAAGCTCTGACCGCGTCTTTAGGGATGCCCGCGGTTTTGCCCTCGTAATATGCGAGCGCCAGGCCGTTCAGCGCGCCGAGATTTCCCTGCGCGGCGGCTTTTTCGAGCCACTCCACGGCCTTCTTCGGATCTCTGGCCACTCCTTCGCCTCTTATGTACTTGCCGCCGAGACCGAACTGGGCGACGTCATAACCCTGTACGGCGGCCTTTTCCTCCAGTTCGAAAGCTTTTTTAAGGTCTTTCGGTACGCCCTCGCCATAAGTATAAAGGACTCCGAGCTGCATAAGGGCCCCGGCATAGCCCTGCGCCGCGGATTTTTCACACCATTCGGCGCATTTTTTCAGGTCCTTAGGAAAGTAATCGCCGTTATAATATTCCATTGCCAGCTTGTATTGAGCAACCGCGTCTCCCGCCTCAGCGGAGCTTTTCATTTTTTCGAACATGTTTTCGGCGAACGCCGGGGACGCCATAATCAATGAAATGAATACCGCCAGCCATAATAATTTTTTCATCGTTTTCTCCTGATAATATTATTTCAATTCAGTCAGAGCTATAGCGATTTCTACATACACGCAAAAACTGATTTTCATTTCGCAAATAATATAACTTTTTCACTTTAATGTCAATTAAATTTTGAACGGATAATAGCCCGGATTCAAAGCATTTGAATTATCTTCTCAATGATGATGAATCATAATTCGGAATTGCGCGCTGCTGCGAAAGTGCCTTGAGTTAAGAGAATAAGTCCGCGAGTGCCGGCGATGACGCGCTAACGGGCAGAGGCGGGAGCATCGTTGAACGCTGGCGCATAAGTCGCCGTGCCGGCCGGCTTTGTGGCGTTGTAATATTGCTGTATCTCTCCGGCGGAAAGAGCGTAGTTATAGACTCTGACCTCGTCAAAGACGCCTTTTATGAACCTTCCGCCGTTGGCCGAATCGGCCCCGACAACCAGGAAGAAATCCGAAACGCTGGTAAAATCGTTTACGGCGGAAGGGTTCGAGCCGCGCAGTGCCCCGTCCACATAAGCGAACATTCCCGAACGGCTCTTGACGCCTGTTAGAAGATGCCAGGAATTGTCGGGCGGGTTCATGCCGGCGAAAGTGACCGACTGCCATTTGCCGTCGATGCCGCCGAAAAATTCGGCCTCGCCCTTCAGCGTGTCGGAATATACGCGAAAAACCCAGCCGTGGTTTCCATTGGCGGCGGTATGGCCTTTCGATATGATGGTCCCCATAGGAGCGGATGCCGGATCGATCTTCGCCCACAACGAAACGGTCATATCGTTGACCATATCTATGGAAGGCGTCGTCTGAAACAGTACGGAGCCGCTGCCGTCGAGCTTTATAGCCTTGCCGGCGACCCCGGCTACGAATGTTGCGCCGCCGTCCGAAAAGCCGAAATTATAATTTCCGCTCGAATCGTTGATGAGCGTTCCCGCGCCTTCTTCGAACTTCCACCAGCCGGTCAGGCCCGGATTCGAATTTACCGTCAGAGTGAAGTCGGCGTACGCCGTAAACGGGCCTTCGGTATATGCCGCGGTTAAAACGACCGTTTCTGCGGCCCCGGAAGGAGTGTATTTTGTCGCGCTGACAACGCCGCCGCCCGATTTGACCGTCCATACCGGCGTAACCGTTTTAGCTTCGATGTCGCTATAGCTTGCGGTGACTATGACGTTGCTCAGCTCGAAATCGGACGAAGATTTCACCGCGCCCGAATTCACGCTCAGGGCTATCGACGAAAGCATATTGTAACCGGGGCCGAGCTTTATCTCCCCTGAATCACAGTTTATAGTATTATCGGAAACCATGTTGAAAAAATATGATTGCCCGGCGGTAAAAACCGGGTTTGCTCCGTCGAGCAATTCCACCGCGCCGGACGCGTTTCTGACGACCTGAATGAACGAGCCGGAGGGCGCGTGGAATTTGTATAGCCCTCTGAGCGAGGCATTAGCGGCCATCAGAGCGTAAAATGTGAGATCGGCGACGGGCCTGGAAATTCCGATAAGATTGAAACCGGCTTTCATGGGTATATCGCCGGCCGGACCGGCGTCGGCACCTTCTACTTTTATCGCGTCGGCAGTCTTTGATTTAATTATATATCCCCTGCCGGCGTTAAGCGCCGCGATAGTGCCTTCTGACACGCTCATGAAACTGCCCGACGCCGCATTAAATGAATATATGTCCTCTACTGAAGAGTATTGCTGGATAAATTGCGAAGGATAAAGCGAAGGTTTCAGCGTGAACGCAATGAAATTAAAACCGGCTTTCAGGTTAATTTCCTGCGACGCCGAGGCGAAGGCCGCACCTGATGAAAACGATATAAAAACAAAAGCCATAAAGATAATTCTTTTCATTAGACAGCTCCCGAAAGTAAATTCGAAAAATATTGGCCTTTATCGCTCAAACAGCAAAAAGTAAAAGATATATCATTAATCGCTTTTCAATGATAACATAAAATTAAATAGATGTAAAATTTTTCTTTTAAATTTTATCCAGGTTGTTGACTAAAATTCTTATTTTTGATACATTATCCGGGTTTAATGAAGCGATCGGAAATAGATGGGGGAAATTTATAATTATGAAGCGTTTTGTAAATCGTTCTATGGGGATAGTCACATTAACGGCGGCGGTATTATTTTTATTAACGGTAAACGTTTATGCGATTCCGACCGTTTTCAACAATGTGCCGTCAACGGATGTCACGGGCAATAACACTCTCGTATTGATGTTTAATTATTATAAATACGCTTATAAGACCCAGCAGGCCGCCGATACGGCTTCGATGATGTACGGCGTCGAGTACGGTTATAAAAAGCTGGAACTCGGCGGCGATTTTATCGCAAGCCGTTCTTTCGTGGATAACGGCAATTATCCGGGACGCTCTAATTTTAATTTCAAATGGAGAATCCTTACCCAGGGGTCCGATGAAATCTCGATGGCGGTCGGCGCGATGTACCTGGGGTCCGAAAAATATACGGGCGGCCAATACTACTATCCGTCGCCTTACGTGGTTTTTTCAAAGGCTTTCAAAAGCGTCAGGCTTCATCTCGGTTATCAAAATAATATTCTCGGGTTCAAACGGGCCGATCTGGATAATAAAAACAGCCGCGGCTTGATCGCGGCCATAGACGGAGTCGTATGGAAACACCCCGTACGCCCCGTTTCTTTGATGTTAGATTACGCAGGCGGCCCTCTGGCCACTTACGGCGTCGGAATTTCCCAGCCGTTGAATTCGAGGGTTTCGTGGTTTTATTGCTTTTATAAACCGGTTCACGATCCAATGCCCCTTTCGCAGACTGAATCGCCGAAGCAGCACTGGCTTGGTTTGACTTATTCCATGCCGTTGAGATAAAAGGCATATTAAAGTAGCGAAAGGTTGGTTAAATCAATGGACGGACAAAAATTTTTAAAGATCGTTTTAATAATAATAGCCATGATAGCCGGAAAGCTGTTTTCGCAATATTTTATAACAGGAACGCATTACAAGACCTTCAAATCGGAAGACGGCGGTTATCGCGTTACGATACCCACTCTGAATAAGTCGGAAGTGAAAACCCTCAACACGCCGGCCGGACCTATCAATGTATTTTTTCAGCTTGCGCGCGACAAAAACCTGGGCATCGAATTCGGCGTTTCTTATTTCAAACTGCCCGAAGCCTTGAAAAGCCGCATGCAAACGGACGGAGCTGATTTATTTTTCGACAACACCATAAACGGCATGGTGCAGGATAGCGGCGGAAAGATCGTAAATAAGCAAAATGTGCAATTTAAAAGCTATCCGGGCAGGGAATGCGAGATCAAAACTTCGGACGATAAGCGCATTAAAGTCAAGCTGTTCATTGTAAAAGGCACGGCCTACCAGATGATCGTCAACTGCTTTCCGGAAGACCGAAACCACAAAAAGGTGCGCGAGTTCTTCAATTCGTTTGAATTGACTAATATATAAAAAAGGGATTTTTATGGGACATGCCGATATTAGAAGAAATAAGCAGCTCGAATTTTTAGCCTCCGGAAGCGATATAGAAGCCGGAGACGCTTCGCTGCTTCCGATAAGCCTGCCGGAACTTCTCGAAGTGAACGAACGTTCGTCTTGCGTCGAAAAGCGTATCGGCAGCGGATTGACGGCCGATACTTTCATGATCGCCGCCGGCGGCCGCCGCTGGAACCTTAAAAAGAAGCGCGCAGAAATACTGGTTAAAAACGCCGACGGCCAGACTTCGTTTTTAAACGAAGTCCAGCGCAGACGTGATTTTGAAACGCTTAAAAAGAAAAACCCCGCGGCTTTTGCGGGAGTCGTCGATACCGTGTACGCGAGCCTTAAGCACGGCATAATAGTTTCACCGTGGATCGAGGGCGGAACCGTTAAAAAGTACACGCCGCAGATAATTTCGAATCTTTTTGATACGCTGTTTCATATAGAAACCGCCGGACTGTTCGAGTACGACCTTTGCCCCGGCAATATACTTGCGCAAAAAGACGGGACGGTGAAGCTCTTTGATTTCGGATATATGTATCCTTTTTCGCCGCTTGGCGAATATAACGCCGACGGAATGGAGCTGCCGCTCTTTCATCCGGTAGAAAGGTTCGAGACGCGCAGTTTCATGCAGTACCTCATGGATATCGAAGATGAAAAAGGGCGCGCTGCGGCGCTTGAAGAATACCGCATGGAAAAAGAGCTGGCCGTCGAATATTATCACAGAACTTTGAGCTGGCTGAGATCGAACCGCGCCGATCAGGGCATAATAAACTGGAAGACCGGCATTATCGGGCTGTGGGAAAATGGGCTGGAAAACCACGCCGCGCTTGAAAAATTATATGCGCTCGAATCGTTGCGCTCATATATCCTCGATATACACGACGATGTGGGCGGCCGCAGCTGCACGCTTGAAACTTTAAAAAAAGCCGACAGGGTCATATCCGCTTTCGAATCGGGCGCCGCGGCGTTGTCGGGCATTCCTGCGCTTTCATGGGGCGATGAAAAGCTGGACCGCGCCGAACTCGTTTATAAGTACCGCCGCTTAAGGGAAAAAGCGGTTGAATATCAAATATGTTGACATACGCGTTTTTTTATGTTATTATTAGCTCAGGTCATTAATTATTAAAACTACTTATTTGTAAAGCTTTTAAAATCCAATTTATTTATCCGAATTGTTTTTTATTCGGTCCGTTTATAAAATATTTCGTTTTAATTTAAAAAACCCGGTGGCCGCTTTGCGTGTAATGCGCGCAGGCAGCTTTATCGCTTTCGTATTAAATCGGGTTATGAAATTTTATGTCTCTCCGTTGAGACGAACTGGTTCGTTAGCAAATCCTTCCGACCCTTTTCCATTATTTCAGAAAATATTGACCTCGACCGCCTTCATGGGCGTCGGGCATAAAGTACATGAAACACCTTCGCCGGTTTAACGGAACCGGGCTGGTGAAGATTTTATTTAAAAAGGTGAAATATTTTGAAAAAAACCACATTCGAAGAACTTAATCTGTCCAGCAATTTGAGAAAGGCCGTAACGGAAATGGGCTTTACCGAAGCCACTCCGATACAGGCGGAAACGATACCCCAGCTTTTAAAAGGCCGCGATATGATCGGCCAGGCGCGCACCGGCACCGGAAAAACGGCGGCGTTCGCAATACCCATTATAGAACGCGTCGATACCGCCGACAAAAGCCTACAGGCGCTTGTAATGTGTCCCACCAGAGAGCTCGCCATGCAGGTTACCGAGGAATTCCGCAAGCTTTATAAGTATTATTACGGCCTTTCGGTCGTATGCGTTTACGGCGGCCAGGAAATAAGCCGCCAGATATCGGCGCTTTATAAAAGGCCTCAGATAATAGTCGGCACCCCCGGCAGGATAATGGACCATATGAGACGCCGCACCATAAAGCTCGATACGATTAAATTCGTGGTGCTCGACGAAGCCGATGAAATGCTTAATATGGGGTTCCGCGACGATATGGAAACCATTCTCGGCCAGACTCCGAAAACGCGTCAGACCGCCATGTTTTCGGCTACGATGAACCGCGAGATAATGAGGCTTATGAACCGCTATCAGAACAATCCCGTTCATATAGACACCACGCAGCACAAAATAAGCGTTCCAAAAATAGAGCAGGCTTACTGCGATATGCTCGAAGGCGAAAAGCCGGATGCGTTAACCAATATCATCGATCAACATAACCTTAACGTAGCTCTCGTATTTTCGAATACGAAATCTAAAGTGGAGCGCATAGCTAAAAAACTTAAAAACGAGGGATATCCCGCCGAAGCCCTTCACGGCGGATTAGACCAGAGACGCCGCGAGAGAGTTATGAACTCCTTCAGGGGAGGCGCGGTCAGAATACTCGTGGCGACAGACGTCGCCGGAAGAGGCATCGACGTCAAGAATATCGACGCGGTAATCAATTACGATCTTCCGCAGGCTGACGAAGATTATATACATCGCATCGGCAGAACCGGAAGAGCCGGTAAAAGCGGAAAAGCCTTCACTTTCGTAGTCGGGAAACAGCTTTATGATTTAATGCGCATCCAGCGCGCCGAAGGGGTCAAAATAGACAGGATCGCCATTCCGCAGTCCCATGCCAGACAGGCTCACGCTTAATTAAAAACTATACCGCAATCTAAATAAAAAAAGGCCGTTCGAAATTTATTTTCGAACGGCCTTTTTTGCATACGCCGTCCGGCATGCTTTTTATAGGTTTTGCGGTTAATTAATTAAACCCCGAATGCCGCTCATAATTCAATCAACATAACGGTTTTAGTCGTGTTGATCCGGAAAGTGCGTCCGCAAAAATTTGATTTTTTAATAAAAAAGAATTATAATATAACTACGCTTTAAATTTATAATACCGCAAAAAGGAGCTCGATAAATGTTCGAAGGCATTTCAAACGGCTGGGATATGTTTAAGGAGTCCATAAAGGTTTTTATGAAATATCCCGTGATGATATTTCCGCTTTTGCTGGTCTGGTGCGTTTACGCTCCCATGATACTATACATGAAATACGGCTTGAAGTGGGAAAAATTTTCCGGCGGCGAGTCTATTTTGATAGTGACCGCTTTCATATTCGCATTCGCTTTTTTACTGGCCGTGTCCTGCTCGGTGCTTCTGGAACTCATCCAGCAGATAGAATCGGGAAAGGAAGTCAATCTTTTAAAAGCTTTTTTTGAAACCTTCGCTTTAAACCTTATTAAAATGATACCTATAGTTATAGTGTGGACTGTTTTATGGGTTTTGCTCACTATTATAAGCGCCCTTATAAGACGGAAAAACGAAGAAGACGATTCCGAGTTCAACGCTGAAAATGCAGCCAAAACCCTCGCAGGAGCCGACGGCGAATTCTCTTTCAGCTCTTATTTTATAGACGCGCTTAAAAAAGGCGTCAGAATGATAGTTTTTCTTATTCTGCCTGGAATCGCCTGGGAAAACCGAAGCTGCTTCGACGCCGTTAAAAAAGGGCTGAGCGTTTTCCGGCTCCATTTATACGAATTCACTTCCGGTTTCGTGCTGACGGAACTGGCGTCTTTTATAATTTTTTTCCCGGTGGCGCTGATGTTCGCGCTTGGAAGCGCTAAGAAAGGCAGGCCGCCGATAATCGTATTCCCCGAGCAGGCATGGTATCTTGCCATGGTTTACATAGCGTTCGCGTGGAGCTACACTATATACCTCGAACAGATGTTCGTGGCCGAACTATATCTCTGGCACATAAAATGGGAAAGAGAATTCGATAAGCTCCGCGCGTCGGGCGATATGCGCCCCTTCTCTTTTTACGACGTCAAAAGACCTTCTTTATTGGACGACACCCCGGATTTAGTCGAAAACCTCTCCGCGAGCACGCAGGAGAAGATCGTGAAAAAAAGCCCGTGGAGTAAGTAAAAAGTGGCTCATTATCATTTTATGCGGGCGGGTATTAGTGGATAGTGTAGAGCGGACATTGAATAGTTAAGGCCGGGGCTCGCCCCGCGAGCTTTACTTTCAAAACTTCAAAAAGTCCTTCATAAAAGTTCTTGCCAAATATTAAAAATTAATGTATAATATATAACTAATACATGATATATTTCGCCGCACCCTTTAAACGCATTCGCGAGGCGAGGCGCTGGAAAATTAATTTTATGAAGGAGTAATTGCATGAAGATATTGATGTGGGCCGCTGCCGCTCTTGTTGTTATAACCGTATTAAAAGCTTCGATGACATACGCCGGCGAAAGCGTGGATGCGAAGGGGCTTAAGAAGATAATGAGCGACGCCGGATTTGCCGGCTCCGGGGCCGCGGTTTTAGATGTCCGCGAAAAGGACGAGTTCGGCGAAGGCCATATTAAAGGCGCAATCCATATACCTCTCGGCGAAATTTCAAAGCGGGCCGCGGAGCTTAAGGGATTTAAAAAAATATACGTAATATGCTACAGCGGGGCGCGTTCTTCGTCCGCATGTAAAATAATATCAAAGCTTTGCCCTGAAATAACGGCCGTGAACGTGTCGGGCGGAATGAGCGGCTGGTACGGCTGCGGATTTGAAATCGAAAAATAGGGCGTTCGGCCTTATTGAATTATGCAAACCGGCGTAAAAAAATCACCGTTTTTATATCACCGATTTTTCGTTTTGCGGTTGACAAAAATTTTTACGTATGATAAGATAGCGTCGTTATGCATATACCTGACGGCCTCTTATCGAATAATATAAATATAGCTTCAGCCGCGGTTTCCGGCGGCCTGTTTTATTATTTCAACGGCAGGCTGGCTAAAACCATAGACGACGCGGGGCTCAATATTGCCGGCGCGCTTACCGCTTTCGTATTCGCGGCGCAGATGATAAATTTTCCCGTCGGTTTCGGCGCGTCGGGACATTTCCTCGGCGCATCGCTGCTCATGATTGCCCTGGGCGCGCCGCTCGGCTTTATTTCTATGAGCGTCATCCTTGTAATACAGTCTCTTTTTTTCGCCGACGGCGGAATTACCGCTCTCGGCAGCAATATTTTTAATATGGGCGTCATGGGCGGCCTGGTCCCTTTTTTCATTTTCTCCGGCCTTAACGGCGCGGTGGGCGCATTTAAAACCAGGGCGGGTTTTTCTATACTGGCGGCCGCGTGCGCCTGGATTTCGGTTTTTTCGGCCTCTCTCTCGTGCGGCCTTCAGCTCGGATTTTCCGGCGTGGCCGGCGTCAAGACCATATTGTCCACGATAGTGTTTATACACTGCTTTATTGCGTGCGCAGAAGCCGCCATAGTATTCGTTCTTCTTAATTTTTTAACGGCGGTCCGGCCCGGGTTGTTCGAAAAATATTATAAATCCTTTGAAGATAAACCGGCTGAAACGGCGGCGGCGAACCGATGAATTTTGCGATTAAAAGTTCCGTCATAAAAAACTCTTTTTATATAATTATTGCGGCCGCATTCGTGGCTGCGATGTTTTCGCCGCTGGCTTCGCAAAATCCCGACGGGCTGGACTGGACTATCGAAAAACATTCGCCGGCCGGCCCGGAAAACTCTTCTGCGGGCGATGCCGAAAAATCTAAAACGGAAGAAGGCGGCGAACCGGGTTATTTTATATTCGGCGATTATAAAACCCCTTTCATTAAAAATGAATCAGTTTCAACGGTTTTTTCAGGCTTTGCCGGAATCGTGCTCATATTGATATTTTTTAAATTTTATCCGTTGGCGGCCAGGAAAAACGCATCGTCCTCAAGGCCGGGAGCCGGCGATAACTTATGCCGGTAGCCGTCTTTTATGGGATGCTTAATATATACGATAAAACTCACGGATAAAGTCTACGGCGGGAGATTTTGCTTCGAATTCAATTCGTACGGCGTCAAGCCGTCAGTAAAATTATCCTCTTATCAAACTATGAGCTATTCGTCATCCGATCCGGCCTCGCCGGACCGCGGCGGCGGCCATTCCGGCCGTCCGGATTAAGTATTGAAACGTTTTAATATTCAATAAGGAGAATATATGAAAATATCATTTTTTATTCGGGCTTCTTTCACGGCTGTCGCCTTAATAGTTTTAACCTGCATGTCCGCTGTTGAGGTTAACGCCGAAACTGCGAAGCATGAAATAGATAAGCTGGTGGACGCCATGATGGACAAAGATCCTTCCACCGCGGGAATGATAGCGGCAGCGGAGGAAGGCGAAAAAAAATGGGACGCGGAGTTGAATAAATATTACAGGCTTCTGAGCGAAAATTTTGATAAAGAGACCAGGGCGGCGCTCAAAAAAGCGCAGCTCGCATGGATCGCTTTTCGCGACGCTGAATTTGCGCTGATAGCGGCCGCTTATTCTAAAAAGGAAGGCACCATGTACCGTGTTATTGCTGCGGGCGCGCGTCTGGAGGTCGTCAAAAAACGCGCTCTTGAGCTCAAACTGCTTTACGAGGAGCATTTCAGTGAAAAATAAGAGGGCTGCAATCTTTTTGACGTCTGCGTGCCGCCCGGCGGCTGAATAGCCATGCATTTTAAGATCGACGAATATCACGGCGCCGACGGCGTGATACAAAAGTTAAATCCGGCGCTTAAACTTGGCCTTATTATAGCTTTTCCGGTAATGGCTTCCGCCGCGGCCCCCCAAAAGCCCGAACGCCTGCTGCTTATATTTTTTTTTACGCTCGCTCTGGCGGCCGTTTCTAAAATACCGTTCAAGGCTTTTATCGGCCGCTCGCTTCCTGCGGCGCCTTTCGTATTGTATGCGGCCGCGGTTTTTTTTTACGGCATGATTTCGGGCGGAAGCCTTTTTATGGATTCCGGCCTCAGGCCGGATGACGTTCTGAAAGATTCCGCGCTGGGTTTCATATATATCGATTTTCTAAAAATAAAGACCTACGAGCAGATATTCGCACTCGCTCTTATGCTCAAGATATTTATCGGCCTTAATTCGGTGATCGTTTTCAGCGCGGCCACTTCGTTTAACGATCTTTCGGGCGCCCTTTACGTTTTTAAATTTCCGGCCGTATTCGTGAGGCTTTTTAAAAATACCTGGCGTTACCTTCAGGATTTTATAAACGAGCTTTTGATTATGGAATTTTCTTCCAGGCTGAGATTTTTTAAACCCAAAAACATGATGAGCATTAAGACTTTTGCGATGATGTTTTCGGCTCTTTTTATAAAAAGCTTCGACCGCGCCGAAAACAACAATCTGGCCATGAAACTCAGGGGCGGCGGTTTTAACGCGGCATTTAAAGAAGAATTTTATCCGGCTCCCGCTTTAAATTCCGGCGATTATAAATTTACGGCCATTTTTTTTGCCTTTACGGCATTTTGCTTTTACATATAGCTTGAAACCGTTCGTCTAAATGGAATTGATTTAAAGATATGAAGAAGATAATCGAAATCGAAAATTTAAAATTGTCTTATGACGCAGGCGGCGCACTTATAATCGACGGCGTTTCCTTTGAAATAAACGAAGGCGAAACCGTTTCTATAATGGGGCCTAACGGCGCGGGAAAGTCCACACTTTTACTTGCGATTGCAGGAGTTTTAAAGAATTATTCCGGCGATATAAAAATTTCCGGCCTGCCTCTTAAAGAATTCGACGATAGTACGCTTTATAAAAAGGTAAATCTGGTTTTTCAAAACCCTGAAAATCAGCTGTTCTGCGATACCGTCGAAGAGGAAATTTTATTCGCCCTTAAAAATTTAGGCGTCTCTCGCGCCGGGGCCGAGGAAAAATTAAACTTTTATTCAGTCTCGCTCGGCCTTGAAAAGTTCATGAAATTAGAGCCGCAGCATCTGAGCTTCGGCCAGAAAAAACGGCTGGCCCTTGCTTCTGTGATGGTTATAGAACCCGAAGTTTTAATGCTGGACGAGCCTTCGTCCAATCTCGATTACGTAAGCAAGCTCAAATTAATCGAAACACTTGCGGGTTATAAGAAGTCGAAAATAATAGTGACTCAGGATATCCACTTCGCCCTGGCTGTTTCCGAAAGGCTTATTTATATGGAAAACGGGTCCCTGACTTACGACGGCCGGTTCGATCAGGATAATTTGAAGCTAAAATGCGGTTCGCTTTATAAAGAAATCAATGATTTTAAAGACCTGGCGGCCGCCCGGCGGCTTTAAAAAAAGCCGCATCGAAAAGCCGAATTGAAATTGACAAGTCCGCCTTTTTAATGTATAATTAACTCGCCCGTTGTATAGTATATATAGATCATAAATACATCACCGGCGTCGGAATCGATTTATTAAATAATCAAATATTAAAGGAGCGGAATATGCGTCGTTTATCTTTGTTATTAGCTCTGGTTGCCATTATTTTAAATTTAGCGCCGGCTTTCGCGGCCGATGAAATCGGTAATTTAGGCGTTAAAACCGCTTTGAGGCATATGGTGCTCGATATCAGCCAGGTCGAAACGGCAGATCTTTCAAGATTTAAAGACGATAAAAACATGAGCTACTGGTGCGAACTGGATAACGACTTTTTCATATCGTACGAAAGCGGCAAAATGCCCCGCATTCCGGCTCAGGCCGTCGTAAAAAAATCCGCTCTTACAGATAATAAGTTAAGCGAACCCATGCTCGCCATCAAACGCGGAATGGATTCGCCGCTTGACGAATTCGCCGAAGACGTAAAAGTGATTTACGAGTCGGGCGCCCATATTATATTCCAGGCGCCGCCCAGCGTTTTAAATCAGATCGCGAAAAAAGAAAGCAACCACTTCAAGCTCGAATCGCTCAGGCAGAATATACGCGCTGCCGTTAACGAAAGATATATCGATATCCCCGAAATCAAAGACGCCGAAACGGTAAGCGTCGATCTTAACAGGATAAAAAACTATATCAAAACTTTCGAAAATTATAAAACCAGATATTCTTATTCGCAGGGCTACCTCGACGCCGCCAACTTCGCGGTCGAAGAATTTAAAAAACTCGGATTCGAAGCCCGGCTCGTAGAATACCTCGACGGCGGAAAAAAACAGTACAACGTTGTCGCGCAGAAAAAATCTCCCGCTCCGCAAAAAAATGAAGGGTTCTATGTCGTAGGCGGCCATCTCGACGCCATGGCGCCGAACCCGTCGGTCGAAGCTCCCGGCGCCGACGACAACGCCAGCGGTTCCGCGGGCGCTATGGAAGTGGCCAATATAATATCTAAATATCCTTTCGCGCATAAAGTCAGATTCGTCCTTTTCGCTGGAGAAGAGCTCGGCCTCCGCGGCAGCAAGGCTTATGTGAGCCAGCTTAAAGCCGGCGGCGAAATTACTAAAGTCCTCGGCATGGTCAATCTCGATATGATAGGCTTCGATAAAACCGCCCCCATATCTTCGCTGTGGCAGACCAGGCAGACTTACGATCCTTTCGTATCAAATTTTCTGGCGGTCGCGAAGGCGAGCGGAAAACTTAAGATAACCATGTCGTACAACGTATGGGGCAGCGATCACGTTTCGTTTATAAACGCGGGCGTTCCGGCTTTTCTTTTCATAGAAGACGAATACGGCGCGAACCCTCATTATCACAAAACGACCGACCATCTCGAAAACCTGAACCCCGAAATGCTCCATGAATTCGTAAGGGTGGTCGCCCAGGGGCTCGTCAATATTCTATCGGCAGGCGCTGAAACGAAAAAATAAAGCAAGCGCAATATTTAGCATAACAGCCGCAGAATCTTTTTAAAGTATTGAAGAACGAAAAAATAACAAATATTATGAATATATGATGTTTTCCGGTATTCCGGGATTTTCGGATATAGGATAGTCAGTGTATTCGGTTTAAGGAGAATTAATTTGAATATCAAGTTGCTCAATGTAGGTTTCGGAAACGTAGTGCTGGCGAACAGAATTATAGCGATAGTCAGCCCCGATTCCGCTCCGATGAAAAGACTCAAAGAAGACGCCCGCGAACGCGGAATGCTTATCGACGCCACTCACGGCAGGCGCACTCGCGCTATAATAATTACCGACTCGAATCATGTGGTGCTTTCCGCCGTTCAGCCTGAAACTTCAGCGGGCAGGCTGCTGGATAAGGAAGTTAAATTCGAAAAAGAAGAAGCTTTCGAAGAAGCCGCCGAAGACGATTCCGACGGCGCGGCTCAAGAAGAGGACGATGAGTAATGGGCGCGAGACTTTACGTTATATCGGGGCCTTCAGGCGTCGGCAAAAGCACCATAGCGCATGCGATACTCGACAAATTCAAGGACAGCATCGTATATTCAATATCCATGACCACCAGGCCCATCCGCTGCGGCGAGCTTGACGGGCGCGAATATAAATTCACGACGGTCGAGGAGTTCGAAAAACTTATAGGGCAAAACGCTTTCGTAGAACATGCGAAAGTGCATGACAATTATTACGGCACTCCCAGGGAGCAGATAGAAAACGCCGTTGCCAGAGGAATAAACGTGCTGCTGGATATAGACACGCGCGGCGCTCAGAATATCAAAAAAAATTATCCGGACGCAGTTTTGATTTTCATAGCCCCTCCTTCCATAGAAGAACTCAGGCAGAGGCTCTTTAAACGTCATACCGATTCCGAGGACGTAATCGAAAGGCGCATACATAACGCCATACAGGAAATCGAAATGTCCTCGAAATACGATTATATCGTTAAAAATACCGACCTCGCGCAGGCGGTCGACGAATGCGAAAGCATCATCGAAGAGAATATGAAAAAAGGATGATATAGTTTTGAACGTACTGCTTTGCGTTTCTTCTTCAATAGCGGCTTATAAATCACTCGACCTGGTTTCGAAACTCAAGCAGGCCGGCCACGAGATAGTGGTCGCCATGACCGGTAACGCTCAGAAAATAGTCACCAGGGTGCCGTTCAAGTCGCTGTCGCGAAACGAAGTGGTTACCGATTTATTTGCGGATGACGCCGTTATCGCCCATATCGCTCTTACGGAGTGGTGCGACGTTCTGGTGGCGGCCCCGGCGAGCTATAACCTCATATCTAAAATAGCCTGCGGCATCGCCGACGACGCCGTGACCACCCTCGCGGCCGCGTGCAGAAAACCAGTTCTGATAGCTCCGGCTATGAATACCAGGATGTATGAAAACCCCGTTTTAATAGAAAACCTGGATAAGCTCAGAAAATTAAAAAATTACGATATAATAGAGCCGGCCGAAGGATATCTCGCGTGCGGCGTGAGCGGCCGCGGCCGCATGGCGCCGGTAGAAGAAATTATAGGGCGCATAGAAGCGCTGGCGGCGCCCGTTAAAAAATCGCCGCTCGCCGGTAAAAATATAATCATCACGGCAGGGCCTACCCGTGAATACATAGACACCGTAAGATTTTTGAGCAATCCTTCCACGGGCCGCATGGGATACGCCCTCGCGGAAGCTTCGGTAAAAGCCGGCGCGCGGGTAACCCTGATAAGCGGCCCGGTAAGCATAAAGCCCCCAGCCGGAATCGGCGAAATAATAAACGTGGTAACTACAAAAGAAATGCTCGACGCGGTCATCGGCAACTTCGACGGCGCGCACGTTCTGATTTCCGCCGCCGCGCCCTGCGATTTTACGTTCAGCGGGAAACTTTCTAAAAAAGCGGCCAAGATCGATATAATAAATAACGGCGGTTTAAAATTAGCCGCGACCGAAGATATTTTAAAAGCGGCGGCAAAAAAGAAGAAAAAGCAGATCGTCGTGGGCTTCGCAGCCGAAGATAACAACCATCTCGAAAACGCAGTTCGGAAGATGAAGGCTAAATCCATGGACATGATAGTTCTAAACGACGTGTCAACAAAGGAAACGGGCTTCGCATCTGATTTCAATAAGATAACCATAATAAAAAAAGGCCTGGAAAATTCTCCGGCCGATTTCGAAAAAGCCACCAAGCTCGAGTGCGCCGAAATAATTTTAGAAAATATAGAGGCGCTCATGAAAAAAGAGAAAAGAAAAAAGCCAGATGTATTGTAAAGTAGCAGTTTCCATTCCGGTAGACCAGCTTTATACCTATAAAATTCCCGACAAATACTCAGGGCTCGTAACCCGCGGCAGCAGGGTTTTAGTTAATATAAAAAACCAGGCCGACCCCGTCGCGGCCTACGTGATTTCGTGCTGCGAAACATGCGATTACGATCCTTCCCTGGTGAAGCCCGTTTACGATATAGTCGAAGGCGCTCCGCTGCCCGAAGACCTGATGCGCCTTTCCGAAATGATTTCCGAAAAATATCTTTGCGCCCAGGGAATGGCGCTTGAAATGATATTCCCGCCCTCGCTTTCGTACCAGAATGAAAAGATCGAGCCTTTTTACGATTTTAACCGAAAAGCCGACGTTTTCGAGGCTATAAAAGACCGCTCGCTGAATAAAACCGACAGGCTCGTAATACAATTTTTATATAACCACGGCGCTTCGGATATTAAAAATATCGAAAAAAGCCTGCTTTCAACCCGAGTTACCGTTAAGAACTCGCTTTCCAAGCTGATAGGCCTTAAATACGCCGCAAAATCTTTAGATCCGCGCAAGTTCGACTACGGGGCGGCCGGCCCTCTGGTTTATAAGCTCGGCGACGACAGGGGAATAGAGTTTACGCCCGAACAGAAGGCGGCCATAGCTAACGTGACGCATTATATAAATAAAGGCGAATATCACGAAAGCCTGATATTCGGCGTCACGGGCTCGGGAAAAACAGAAGTATATATCGAAATCATTAAGGAAATTTTAAACGCCGGAAAAACGGCGATAGTGCTGGTGCCGGAAATAGCTCTTACCGAGCATTTGAAGCACCGCTACCAGAAGGCCTTCGACGACAGGCTCGCCATATGGCATTCGCTCGTCACGAAGGCGCAGAAAGACGCCATATATTCTCAGATCGCCGACGGGAAGATCAAGATACTTCTGGGGGCGCGCTCGGCCGTTTTCGCGCCTTTCGATCAGCTCGGCTGCGTTATAATCGACGAAGAGCACGATTCGTCGTATAAGCAGGATTCGGCGATAAAATACGACGCCCGCGAAGTGGCTAAGATGCGCCTTAAAATAAGTAACGGCGTCCTGGTTTCTGGAACGGCTACGCCTTCGATAGACAGCTATCACGATGCCGTCCAGAACGGCCGTTGCGGGGAATTTCCGTCTTTAATTAAACTCGAAAAACGCGTCGAGAACCGTCCGATGCCCGAATGCCATATCGTGGATATGGGCCGGGAATTTATAGACAATAAAAACAAATCGATGTTTTCGGCTCTATTGAGCGAAAAAATTAACGACAGGCTTCAGAAGCGCCAGCAGAGCCTCCTGTTTTTAAACAGGCGCGGCCACAGCACTTTCGTTTTATGCCGGGCCTGCGGATATGTCGTAAAATGCGACGACTGCTCGGTGTCCATGACCTTTCACATGCAGCAGCAGACGCTTTTATGCCATTACTGCTCGGCGGTGAAAAAGGCCCCGTCCAGATGCCCGCAATGCGACAGCCAGTATATAAGGTTTTTCGGGGCCGGAACCGAAAAAGTGGAAGAGGAATTCAGGATAAAATTTCCGGACGCGCGCGTGGCGCGCCTTGATTCGGATATACTGACCAGCAAGAAGATAAGCTCTAAAATACTCGACGACTTCGCCAAGAAAAAAATCGACGTTCTTATCGGCACGCAAATGATAGCCAAGGGATTCGATTTCCATAACATCACCCTGGTAGGCGTAATATCTGCCGACACGATGCTGAACATGCCCGACATGTTCGCCTCCGAACGCACGTTCCAGATACTATGCCAGGTAATCGGCCGGACGGGCCGCGGCGAAACCGAAGGCGAATGCGTTATACAGACCTATAACCCCGATAATTACGCCATAACATGCGCCGCCGCGAGCGATTTTACCTCTTTTTACCAGAACGAAGCGGCCGTAAGGAAAGGGCTTTTTTATCCGCCGTTCAGCAAAATGATAAAAATAAGCTTCGCCCATCCTGAGGAAACGCTCATACTGGAGACGGCCGCCGCGCTCGCCGGAGAAATAAACGAGAGAATAAAATCGGCGGGCGAGGGCGGGATAAGGCTTACAGGTCCGGCGCCTTCTCTGGTGGCTAAAATCCAAAATATTTACAGGTATAATATCTTCATATACGCCGGTTCCGAAGAAATAATAAGGGACAGCCTGCTGGATATTCTCAAAAAATATAGTTTTACAAATAAAAAACAATGTGTTAAAATATCGGTTGACGTTTCGCCGAATAACACTTTTTGAAAGCTGATTAATCTGGTTGAAATTATAAATTATCCGTTCAAAGAGGAGATTATTAATGACCATATTACCGATATACGTATGCACCGACAAAGTGCTCCGGCAGAAAGCGGCCGACTGCGCTAAGCCTTATTCGCAGTATAAGGCGCTGGCCGAAAATATGATCCAGACGATGTATAAAGCTCCCGGCGTGGGTCTGGCCGCTCCGCAGATAGGCGTATCATTGAAGCTCGTCGTTTACGACGCGGGAAACGGCCCGGTTGTTCTCATAAATCCGGAAATATTATCATGTTCGGAGCAGATGTCCGCTTACGAAGAAGGATGCCTTTCCGTCCCCGACATAACTGCTGAAATTATAAGACCCGCCTCGGTAAAGTTTAAAGCTTTCGATCTCGACGGCTATAAGTACGAAAAAGAAGTCACCGGCATGGAAGCCCGCGTGGTTCAGCACGAGCTCGACCATCTTTCGGGCGTTCTGTTCATAGACAGGCTCCAGCCCAAAGACAAACCGGCCGTCGAAAAGCTCCTTAAAAAAGCCGGAATGAAAGTAGCGGTGCAGAAGGCCAGATGAAGATATTTTTCCTTGGAACGCCCGAATTCGCCGTGCCGTCGCTCAAAGCGCTCGCGGCCTCGCCGGAGCATAAGGTGTGCGCGGTAATAACGAACCCCGACCAGCCTTCCGGGCGCCAGCTTAAGCTTAAGCCGTCTCCCGTCAAATCGGCCGCGCTGGAACTCGGTTTGCCTGTTTATCAGCCCGAAAAATTCAACTCCGAAGAAACTTTAGAAATACTAAAATCTTCAGGCGCCGACCTGCTCGCGGTCGTAGCTTACGGCAAGATAATCGGCGATAAAATACTTGCGGAATTTAAAGACCGCATCGTTAACGTCCACCCTTCACTGCTTCCGGCATATAGAGGCGTGGCCCCTTACCAGTGGGCCCTCTTAAACGGCGAAACCGTTACCGGCGTCAGCATAATATATCTGGTCAAAAAACTCGACGCGGGCGATATCATATTACAGGAAAAATGCGATATACTGCCTTCCGATAACGCCAAAACCCTCCATGACAAATTATCCTTTATGGGCGCGGACCTTTTATGCCGCGCCGCGGGAATGATAGACTGCGGAACGGTTCGAAGAACCCCGCAGGACGATAACGCCGCCACTTATTTTAAGAAAATCGACAAAGCTATGGGAAAGATCGACTGGAGCCGGTCACCGAAAGCGATTGCCGATCTCGTCCGCGGCCTTTACAGCTGGCCGTCCGCCTACGCTTTTTTCAATTCCGAAATGATTAAAATCCACGAGGCGGAACCCGTATCCGGATTTTCCGGCCACGATTTGGCGCCCGGCACGGTCATTACGGCCGATGAAAAAAAAGGATTTATAATAGCCTGCGGAGAAAAAGGCGCCCTCAGCGTAAAGACCCTTCAGCTCGCTTCGCGCAATATCCAGAGTTTCGACTCTTTTTTAAGAGGAAATAAAATTAACGCAGGGATAATATTAAACTAATTAAAATATCAGCCGATATAAAACTTGAGTTGTTTTAGTTTTATCCGCGCCCGCTCGAAAAGGCGCGCCGCTTTCGCCGCGAATCGCACGAAGCACGGATAGAACGGGGCTCTCATATAGTGAACGTTTTATAATGAGGTTGATTAATTTATGATTAATGCCCGAGAGTGCGCAATACGCATATTGTATCAGGTCGAAACCCAGCTCGCATACTCCAATATAGTGATCGACGACATAATCCAGAAGAACGTATTCAATACGCTCGACAAAAACTTCGCCATTCAATTGGTGTATGGAGTTATCCGCCACCAGAACACCCTCGACTATATCATACTACAGTTCATAGAGCATAAGGAAAAATTCGCGCGCCTCAATAAGTGGCTTTTGCTCGCGCTTCGCCTGGGCGTATATCAGATAATTTATCTCGATAAGGTGCCTAATTACAGCGCCGTGGACGAGTCGGTAAAGCTCGCCAAATCTTACGGCCCGGTTGGCTCGTCGAGCTTCGTGAACGCGGTGCTCAGAAACGTCTGCGAACATTCGGAAAGGCTTATAAAATTCGAAAACGAAGCCGAAAACGTCAAGCTCGCGCTTCACCTTTCCCATCCCGTATGGCTCATAGAACGCCTGATAGCGCAATTCGGCAAACTCAACGCCATTAAAATATGCGAGGCGAACAACAACGCCCCGAGAATCTCTATCCGCGTGAACACTTTAAAAACAACCACGGACGCCATGATGACGGCGCTTTCGGCTTTCCAGCCGGAGCCTTCGGCGCTGGTGCCCGACGGCATAATATTGAAGAATTTTTCGGAACTCACGTCGACCAATTATTTTAAAGAAGGATATTTTTACATACAGGACGAAGCCTCGATGCTCGTGGCGCACGTCGTCGATCCCCAGCCCATGGAAGTGGTTTTCGATTTCTGCGCCAGCCCCGGCGGAAAAAGCACGCACCTCGCCCAGCTGTCCAACAACCAGTCGCTGATACTGGCATACGACAGGTTCTCGCACAAGATACAAAAGATTAAAGATAACGCGAAGCGCCTCGGCATTACATGCATTACGCCCAAATTACAGGACGTCTTGAAGATGAACGAGAGCAGAATGGCCCACAGGGTGCTTATCGACGCGCCGTGCTCGTGCATGGGCATAATCAGGCGTCATCCTGAGCTGAAATGGAGGCTCGAGGAAAAGAATATCGATTCTCTCGCTAAGATACAATACCAGCTTCTCGAAGTTGCCGCTTCGCACGTGGTCCCGGGCGGCGTGGTAGTTTATTCGGTATGCACGTTCGAGCCGAACGAAACGATAAACCTGGTAAAGAAATTCATTAAAAACAATTCGGAATTCGAGCTTTCGCCCTTCCCGGCGCACGTCGTTGAATGGTTCAAAAAGGCCGGGGTCGATACGGAAACGATCGAAAGCGGCTACCAGACATTTTTCCCGTACACGTGCGGCATGGACGGATTCTTTATAGCGCGACTTGTTAAAAACGGGCCGAGAAAGTGAAATATTTATTTTTAGAGGCCGTAGCGGCGGAAAGAAATTTATGAACGAAGAAAAGAAAATAGATATATGCGGCCTGGAGTTGAACGAGTTCGAAAGTCTTATCGAGGAGATGGGAGAAAAAGCTTTCCGCGCCAGGCAGATTTACGGATGGGTTTTTAATGCGGGCGTTCGCGATTTTGCGGGCATGACGGATATACCTTCCCAATTGAGGGCCAGGCTGGCCGTGCGTTTTAGCGCCGAAACGTGCCGCGTGGAGCGCAAATCGGTTGCCGGCGATAAAATGGCCGTAAAATATGCTCTTTCTCTTGCCGATGGAAACGTTATAGAAGCCGTTAAAATATATGATTCGGAAAAACTCGACAAATATACAGTTTGCGTTTCAACCCAGGTTGGATGTCCCGTAAATTGCGCGTTCTGCCAGACGGCTAAAATGGGGTTCATAAGAAATTTAAGCGCCGCCGAAATAACGGGGCAGGTTCTCGCGGCGGCTTTCGACGCGGAAGGATCCGCGGAAGGTCTTTCTAACGTAGTATATATGGGCATGGGCGAGCCGCTTTTAAACTATGACAACGTCGTAAAATCGGTTAAAATAATCAACTGCCCGAAAGCTTTCAACGTATCCATGCGTAAAATAACGGTTTCGACGGCAGGCGTGGCGCCGATGATTAAAAAGCTCATGAACGAAAATATGCCCATAACGCTGGCCCTTTCATTGCATGCTCCTGCGGACGCGCTCAGGGATAAGCTCGTTCCCCTCAACCGCAAGTATAATATAAAATGCCTTATGGATGCGGTTAAGACTTACGCGAGGACGACCGGAAGGCGGGTTACCATAGAATACGTGCTCATAGATAATGTCAACGATAAAAAATCGGACGCCGTTAAACTGGCTGAATTATTGAAAAACACATTGTGCCATGTTAATTTGATACCCATGAATAAGACCGAAGGCGGATTTTCGGCTCCTTTGAAAAGCAAAATATCCGAATTCAAAAACATCCTGGTAAGATCGGGAATCAACGCCACTGTAAGAAGTTCACGCGGGCAGGACATCAACGCGGCCTGCGGAATGCTGTACAGGGAAATGAAAAGAGCCCGCGCCGACGGCGAAAACATTTGACGGGCCGCTGCGCTTAATTATTTAAACGACTGTTTTAAAAAGTATAGAGTAATAATAAATTTATCGAACGCGAAATAATCGGGAGGATATATACGATGCGATTCACACAATCCAGAGCGGTAAAAGGAAATATTCTTATCGCGTTATTAAAATTTTTGATATTCATAATATTTTTCGTGATACTTTTCCAGTTCGCTAAAATGTATTCGATTAAAATGATGAACTCCTTTTTCAACAAGGAGGAGACCAAGGTGCCGAACCTGGTTTCGCAGGACGGAATGCCGGTGCGCATCGAGGACGCGTTCGAGCTTTGCAAGCAGTGCAAGCTGCAGCTGGACATAAAGGATAAAAAGCACGACAACAACATTCCCGAAGGCTGCATCATAACCCAGGATCCGCCTCCCGACACCATAGTAAAAGCCAACCGCGTGATGGAAGTAATACTTTCGCTCGGCGCTAAAACCATAGACTGCCCGGATATCACGGGAAAAGACCTGCGCGACGTGGCGTTCATTATACAAAAAGAAGGCTTTTTGATAGGCAAAAAATCGTATATATTTTCGGAAAGCGTTGCGGTGGATACGGTAATTTCACAGACGCCCGAAGGCGGCAAGCCCGCGCCGAAAGGCGCCCAGATAGACCTTCTGGTATCGCAGGGCAAGGCCAATTCGACCGTTAAAATGCCTAATTTCATAGGCAGGCGCATCGAGGCCGTAAAGATCGTTTTGAGCAAAATTAACCTCGACCTCGGCAAGATAGGATACGAGAAAAAAGAAGGCACTGCTTCGGGAATCGTTCTGGCCCAGGAACCCGCCGCAGGAAGCGGCGTCGCCGATAAAACTCCGGTCAATTTCATAGTATGCGAAAATTCCGACGCCGCGAAGCCCGAAGAAAACAAGGACGCGGTAATAATAAAAACGGACGGCGTTAAAATGGAATCCAGCGAAAGCAACGTGATTAAAATAGACGCCGGCAGCAAGGAAGCTCCGCTTCCATTGATCGAAACCCGCGGCGAAAAGACCGCCGAAGCCCCGGCCGCCGCGGCTAAACCCCTGGTCGAAGCCGGAAGCGGCGACGCGGTAAAAAAAGTCGAAATCATCAAATTCATAGTCCCTCCCGGCCAGAAAAGCCGTGAAGTCAAGATGGTTCTGCTTGACGACATGGGGCCGCGCGAGATTTATAAGAACCCTCATTACCCCGGCGAAGAGATAGACCTGAGCGTCAACGGTTACGGAGCGATGAAAGTGCTCGTTTATCTGGACAACGTTTTCTTTAAAGATATAGAGGTAGGTGTTAAAAGATGAAACTGCTGAAAGATAAATATAAACTGCTCGAAAAGATAGACGAAGACGAAAAAGTGATGCTTTTTCTCGCGCAGACAGTGAAAGAGCCGGTAGTGAACATCAATATAAGGACTTTAAAGCAGAGGCGCCTTAAAAATCCCGATTTCGTCCAGCGCTATACTCAGGAGTTCCAGACTATGGCCGCGCTCGATTCGCCGCTGTTTTTGAAAATATACGACATAGATTTTTACCAGGACGTTTTCTTCGTGGCCTCCGAGCATGTCGAAGGAAAGAGCCTGCACGCCATTTTAAAGGAACGCGAAAAGCTTTCTCTGGCCCAGATAATCAATATCATAACCCAGCTCACCAGAGCTTTCGGGCAGGCGCTGCGCGAAAACGTGAAATACCGTTCGCTTACATATTCCGATATAATTTATCAGGCTAGCGGCAAGATAAAGATACTTCAGTTCCACATACCGCGCGACGTCATATCCAACAAGGATTTTGAAAATAAAATTTCCTCCGTGGGCTCCGATATTTTCTTTACGGGATGCCTTTTTTACGAGCTTCTTACCCATAAGCCCCTGTTCGAGGCGGACGGGCTGAGCGTTAGAAATATGAGAGTGGTGAAGGATTTCAGGCTCGATTCGGACAACGTTAAAAATATAGGGCCGCAGCAGCTCGAAGCTATTAAAAATATAATATTCAAATGCGTCACCAGCGATATTTCCTCGAGGTATCAGTCCATAGACGAGCTTCTCGACGCTCTCGTAAAATTCGTTTCGGACCAGATAAACAAAACCGACGTCCTGTCTTCCATGCAGGTCGATCCTTCTAAATTCATGAAACAGGCAGAAGAAACGCCTCACGCGCCGCGCAAAGCCGACGGCGCTAAAAATAAGGCCGGCGAAAATTTCATAGATATTAAAATACCTTCCTTCGGAGGCCCGGAAAAAAAGCCGGCCGCGTCCGATTCTGCCAATAACGCTCCGGGCGCCGCAACCAGGTTTCAGGCCGAAAACGACGGCGACGCTTACGCCATTTTATTCGGAAAGAAAAGCGCGGCGGCGGATGGCGAAATTAACGCGGCTGAAAATCAGGTATCCGAAACAGGCTTGAAAAACTTTAATACTAAAGCTTCCGGCAGAAAAGAAGCCGGCGAGATGTGGAACAATAAAAAAACCGCGGGGGCGAAAAGCGTACTTGCAAAAATAGCTAATTTCTGGTATAGTATGTTATTCGTAATAGCGGGATTTTTAAGTTTTCTTCTTTACGTTTTCTGGTAAAATAAAATCGGCTTTTTAGCGGGCTTTTCATCCTCGCTTTAGCGCGGCGGCTGAATCGGTCTGCGGGCTTTATCCGCTATTTCGTTTTTTTATCCGGCCGGCCCTTAAGCCTCGCCGGCTGAAAAGAAAAAAATGAACGGAGCGGAAAAATGCCTGAAAAGAGCGTATTAATAGCGCCGTCGATACTGTCGGCCGACTTCAATAAACTTGGCGCCGAAATAGAAAGCGTTACGAAAGCCGGGGCGGACTGGATCCATCTCGACGTCATGGACGGCCACTTCGTGCCGAATATATCTTTCGGGCTTCCCGTTTTAAATTCAATATCGAAAATAACTAAAATACCTATCGATTGTCATTTGATGATAACGAATCCCGAGCAGTTCGTGGATAAATTCGCCGCTGCAGGCGCCGATATAATAACGGTGCACGCCGAGGCGAGTTTTCATCTCGAACGGCTCCTTTCGCATATCCGTTCGCTCGGCAAAAAAGCCGGAATTTCTTTCAATCCGCATAGCGGCCTTGAGCCACTCGAATATATAATGCATGCCGTCGATCTAGTTTTAATAATGAGCGTGAATCCGGGTTTCGGCGGGCAGAAATTCATAGAATCGGCCGCGGAAAAAATCAGGCGCGTAAAGCGAATTGCCTTCGAACATAAGCGCGATATACACATACAGGTGGACGGCGGCATAACGGCCGAAAATAAGGATATCGTCATCGCGGCCGGCGCGGACGTTCTGGTGGCCGGTTCGTCGGTGTTTTCAAAGCCCGATTACAAGAGCGCTATAGGCGCTTTAAGGTAGGCGCGGCTTATGAACGCAAACGCCATCTCGGGCCCGGCGGCGCCGCGCGATTACTTCGGCCGCCCCAGGCTCGCTATCGCCAATATAGAGCTCGACGATCTTTCGTTCGAAGAAATAATCGAATATTCAAATATCATAATAAATGAAAAAAAAGGAAACCTTTTCATAGTTACGCTCGACATACTCGGCGCGTATAACAGTATTTTCGACGAGCGTTACAGCTCGATCATCTCGGGCGCGGAAATTATCACATGCGACGGCGCGGGGCTTAAAATGCTTTCTAAGATCAAGGGCGGGCGCGCCGTTAAAAACAAGGTCAGCGGGGTCGATCTGAGCGCGAGGCTTTTGAAGGAAGCGGCGGCGCGCGGATATAGAGCGGCTTTCATAGGGGCCCGCCCCGAAGTCATATCGAAGCTCGAAACGTCGGTTTTATCTGATTACCGGGGGATAGGCGAAACTTTTTTTCATCACGGATATTTTACCGCGGCGCAGCGCGTTTCCATCATCGAAAAGCTTTCCGGATTCAAACCCGACATAGCG
This sequence comes from bacterium, assembly GCA_029571125.1. Classification (GTDB taxonomy): domain Bacteria; phylum Muiribacteriota; class UBA9980; order UBA9980; family UBA9980; genus UBA9980. Next base: position 13,235 of record JAKPTH010000283.1, on the reverse strand, counting down.
CTTATCGCTCTCGGAAATCCCGCGCAGGAAAAGTTCATCGAAGATTTGAAACCGTTCGTAAAAGGCTGCGTTTTGATGGGCGTAGGAGGCACTTTCGACGTATTGTCGGGCGCTCTCAAGCGCGCCCCCGTTTTTATGCAGAAGTTATATCTCGAATGGCTTTACAGGCTTATGCAGCAGCCTTCGAGAATATCGAGGATGTTAAATATACCAAAATATATAGTTTACGTTTTATTCAGCGAGGCGTTAAAATGGCTGGGGAAAAAATAGGTAATAAATTATTCGACGGTCTCATAGGAAAGATAAAGCAGACCAAAGCCGGTAAAATCACTCTCACGGGCGCCGGCGAAAATATGGGCGCGTTCATAATCAACCGGCTGGCGGCGGAATTAAACGGCCCTGAATTTTCCAATTATCAAGTTTTTCTGATAGTTACTCCTTGTCAGGACAGCGCGGAACGGGCGTGCTATCAGATCGAAACTCTTATGAAAAGCCGCCTTTCCGCCTCCGCGCGCAACGGCTCGCAGGCTCCTGATTATAAGGTCTGCCTTTTTTCGTCTCTCGAATGGTCGGCATACGAATTTCTTTCCCCATCTCAAAACCTCATGTCGGACAGGATATCCACTCTCAAAAGCGTCGTGGATTACGGCGGAGCGGCCGCCGGAAAAAATAAAGGCCCGACGCCTAAAAAATTATTCATAGTGGCCCCCGTTACGGGCCTCATGCAGAAATGCGGGCCTTACACGGCCATAGAGAACGCCGGAATCAAAATATCTAAAAACGATACGCTCGATATAGAAAAACTGGTCAACTGCCTGTCCGAAGCCGGCTACACGGCCGAAGACCCGGTTATTGACCTCGCACAGTTCGCTGTGAGGGGCGGAATACTGGACATATTCGTTCCGGGGCACCGAAACCCGGTGAGGCTGGATTTTTTCGGCGACACGGTGGATTCGATCAAAACCTTCAATATAGAAGACCAGCGCGCTATAGAGCAGATAAGCGAAGTATACGTGCTTCCGGCCAGCGAATATATTTTCGGTAAAAAAGAGATCGAATCCATGTACGCCAACATGAATAAGATATCGCGCGTTCCCCAGTCGCACGAGGCCGGCCAGATCGCCGACGGCGTCAGGGTGGCCAATATAGAGCGATACGCGCCTTTCATGTACGATTATTCGATGCCGACCCTGGTGGACTACCTTAATAAGTATGTCCATAAATACTGCGTATTTTATTATTCAAAAGAAGACGCGGTGAACGAAGGCGCGGAATTTTTGAAGAAAGTCGAAAAGCTTTACGAAGAAAATAAAGCCGAAGATATTTATTCGCTCGCGCCCGATCATTATTACAAACATCCCGATATAATAATTAAAGACATCGAACATAACAATGCGACCGTTAAAATCGATATGAGCGCCTATGACGCGATAGACCTTAAAGAGCCGGGGCATTTGATATTCGATTTCAACGTCTCGGCGCTTCCGAGGTTTCAGGGGAAATTCAACCAGTTCATGAGTAAGGTCGGCGAACTTATAGAAAGGGCGAACACCGTCGTGATGATGCTGCCTACCGCCGGCCAGATAGGTCGTATGGTGGAGGTTTTATCGTCGATGAAGCTCGCCGTCGTGGTAAACGACGATTTCCTTTCGTCGCCGCCCGCGCGCAAAACCGTTTATGTCAACGAAGGCTACCTTCACGAAGGGTTTATATATAACGACGAAAACATAGCGTTTTTTTCCAGTTACGAAGCCTACGGCGAGCACCAGCCGATCTACGACAAACAGGTGGAGCTCGACGTCAAAGCGAAGGCGAAAAACCGCTACCGCAAAATTTCTTCGCATCTCGAACTTTCCGACGGCGATTACGTGGTGCACGTAAATTACGGAATAGGCGTTTACCGGGGCATCACGCTCCTTTCGGCCGGAGGACGCGAGGCCGACTATCTGCTGCTGGAATACGCCGACACCGATAAGCTATACGTCCCCGTGGACGCGCTTTCGATGCTCCATAAATATATAGCCCTCGACGGAGCCGAGCCTAAAATAGGAAAGCTCGACGAGTCTTCATGGAAGCGCCAGAAGGCCACCGCCCGTAAGTCCATCGAAAAACTGGCCGCTTATCTGGTTACGCTTTACGCGCGCCGCTCCATAGCCCAAGGGCATAAGTTCAATCTCGACAACGATCTGATGCGTCAGTTCGAAGAGTCTTTCCCGTATAAGGAAACTTCGGACCAGCAGAATTCCATCATCGAGGTCAAATGCGACATGGAGAGCGAAAAACCAATGGACCGCCTTATATGCGGCGACGTGGGCTTCGGCAAAACGGAAGTCGCCATCAGGGCCGCTTTTAAAGCGTGCATGGACGGAAAACAGGTCGCCTTTCTTGCGCCGACAACCATACTTGCCATGCAGCATTATAACACGCTCACTTCGCGGTTCGCGTCGTATCCCGTCACTGTCGAGCTTCTGTCGCGTTTCAGAAGCAAGGCCGAGCAGAAGGAGACCGTCGAAAAACTGAAAGAGGGCAAGGTGGACGTGGTCGTTGGCACGCACCGCATTATACAGAAAGATATGGGTTTTAAGGACCTCGGGCTTCTTATAGTTGACGAAGAACAGCGTTTCGGCGTGAAACACAAGGAAAGGCTTAAGGAACTTAAAAACCACGTGGACGTGCTTACATTAACGGCTACGCCGATTCCCCGCACGCTTTACATGTCGCTCGTCGGTTCGCGCGATATTTCAACTATAAACACGCCGCCGGCGGAACGCCTTCCAGTAAAAACTTTCGTTTTAAGATATTCCGAAGACGTGGTGCGCGAGGCTATAACCAGAGAACTGATGAGGCGCGGCCAGGTGTATTACGTGCATAACCGCATCGATACCATAAGCAGCGTAGTGAGCAAGATTTCGGCCCTTGTGCCGGGCGCCCGCGTGAGGTTCGCGCACGGCCAGATGGACGAAAAGCAGCTAGAAAAGATAATGGTGGATTTCTACGACCGCGAGTTCGACGTGCTCGTTTCGACGACCATTATAGAAAACGGCCTCGACATATCTAACGTAAACACGATAATTATAGAGCGCGCGGACACCTTCGGACTTTCCCAGCTTTATCAGCTGAGGGGCCGCGTGGGAAGGGCTAAAAATCAGGCGTACGCGTATTTTTTCTTCCCGCATGAATCTATATTGAGCCATATAGCTAAAAAGCGCCTCCAGGCTATGAAGGAATTTTCGGAACTCGGTTCGGGTTATAAAATCGCCATGCGCGACCTTGAAATAAGGGGCGCGGGAAATCTTCTCGGCCATGAGCAGCACGGCCATATCTGCACCATAGGCTTCGAGCTTTACTGCAGGCTCTTAGAAGAGGAAATCAAAAAGATAAAAGGCGAATCGATAGATCAGAAGGTCGAATCCGACTGCGAAATAGAGATAAATACCAACGCTTATATTCCGACCAATTATATCACTTCCACTTATCAAAAAATAGACGTGTATAAAAGAATGGTCGCGGCGGCGGGTTTTGAAGAACTCAGCGAGTTGAACGACGAGCTGATCGACCGGTTCGGAAAATATCCCGAACAGGTGTACAACCTTTTCCAGATAGTTAAAATAAAAATCCTCGGCCGCGCGCTTAAAGCGATTTCGGTCAAGGAGGAAAAGAAGCACATAATCATCAAGTTTCAAAACGCCGGGCAGATAGAGCCGGCCTCAGTCGAAACGCTGCGCAAAAAATTCGGTTCGAGCGTCAGTTTCGCCCACGAGGAGGAAATAACTATCCTGTATCTGGTGAAGGCGGATATGAAAGGCGATAACCTTGTCCAGACGATAATATCGGCGCTCAAACTTTTAAGCTCTTCGGGGGTATCCGATTCCAAAAAATAAAGTCGGCCAAAGTCAAACTAAAGGTTGACAATTATAATAAAAACAATTATAATCATTCCGTTATCATAATAATCATGGCTTAAAATTTTCGATATAATTGAGAGGTCAATCCATGAGTAGAAAAAACGCGCTCATTTTGATTGTAATTGTTAATATAATCGCTTGTTTTGAACTCTTTTCATACGCCGCGCCGGCGGCCGCCGCCGATAAAAAGTCAGCGGGAACGGCCGAAGAAACGGTGCTCAGCTTCATGAACACCATGAACGACGAGGAAAACGAAACGCTTTTCGAGCTCATAAAAGAATACGGCGCCAAAAATCCCGACGTCAAAATTCAGATTGAAAACGTGTCTTTTTACGACGCCAAAAACTATCTCGAAGAAAAATTCAGGCAGAAAAATCTGCCGGATATAATGAGGGTCGAAATAAGGCTTATCCTTCCTTACGCCAGGCAGAAAATGTTTATGGCGCTCGATCCTTACATAGCTACGGCGGATTACGTCGATTACTTCCCTTATTTGTATAAGTTCAGCGTTTTGAACGCCAAAGAGCTTTACGGCATACCTCAGGTCACCGACTGCCTGGTCCTTTTCTACAACAAGTCGCATTTTAAAGACGCTAAAATCAACGACGCTCCGAAAACCATGGAGGAATTTTTATCGTACTCTCGCAAACTGACCGTCGATGAAGATGGAAATTCGGCCGACACAACGCTTTTTAACCAGTATAAAATATCCAGATACGGTTTTTCGTATCATTTTGAATCTTATTATCTGCTTCCGTTCATATTCAGCTACGGCGGAAACCTCTGCGACGAATCGGGCGCTCCGCTTATCAAATCCGAAAAGACGAAATCCGCGTTAAAGTTCATATACGATTTAAAAAGCAAATATAACGTAGTTCCTTCGAAAATAGACCCTAAGTTCGGCCATGACTTCACTTTGATGGAATTTATGGACGGCAGGGTTTCGATGATAATCGACGGCCCGTGGAATATAAAAAAGATAATGAAGGGCCAGGCTTTTAAAAATCCTGAAAACCTCGGCGTAGCAGTAATTCCCCGCAAGCACGATTCGGCTTCTCCCGTCGGCGGACAGTATCTGTGCATATCTTCGGCGTGCCGACACCCTGAGAAGGCCTACGACTTCATAAATTTCATCAATTCCAAAGACGCGCAGGCCAGATTCGCCCGCGATAATTATATAATACCGACCAGAAAATCCGTCATGGATCATCTTCAGGCCGATCCGGGCAAAAGCGCGGCTTCTATAAGAAAGGTGTTATTCGAACAGATGAAACTGGCCGCGCTTCATGCTTATAACATACCCGAGCCCCGCTATCTGGACGAACTCAATAAAGCGCTCGAAAAGCTTCTCAGCGGGCAGAAAGGCTTTGACGAAACGCTGGACGAAATGGCCAAAAAATTCGAAGCTTTCGCTTCGGAATCGAAGAGGTAGATAAATTATTCATAGGTTTCAGTAGCATCGAGAAATCGCATCGGAAAGCCATAAATATATAAGGCGTTTATAAACCAGCTTTAAAGAAATATAATGAAAGACGTGAGTGATATGGGCAGTGAAATTAACGACATAATCCTTGACAAGCTGTTGGAAAACGAAGGTTCTGACAATAAGTGCGCGGAAATCAAAAACGATATGATTTCCAATATATCCAAGCATCTGGCTAATACTCGCGATCCTTTCGCGAAGCGCTCGCTTAATTACGCATACTGGAATTTAATCACGTACGTTTTGAAAAAAAAGGTGGCGGCCACTAAAGGCGCCTCGCCGATGACTTTTTCGAACGACGAGCTTCTGGCCGTAAATTACGGATACGTTTCCGATATGGTGGCGAAATCGAGTGAAAAATTCTCTCTTGAAGGCATAGACGATGTTTTCGATTCATCCACACGCATCAACGATATCGAAATAAAATTTTACAGCATTACAGACTGGCTCAACGAGCAGCTCAAAGAATTCATGGGCATATATGAAATAGAGAAGCTGCGCACGGAATACGACGCCAAGGTAAATAAAACCCAGGAATACAAGAAGAGCATCGAAGACAACGTGATGCTTAAAAAACAGGTCTTGGCGAGCATCGGAAGGCAGCTGAACAACCCCCAGCTTTTTTTGAGGATTTATAACCTTTCCGAAAAGATCAACCAGAATACCAATAAATATTCCCTCTTTAAATTTAAGGGCAATTCGGGAATGGCCCTTTCCAAAGAGGAGCGCCTCGAGCTTATAAACATTGAAAACGAGATAAACACTTCGCGCAACGAAAGAAAAGAGCTCATAAAATCGTTTGCCGGGCTCAATAACGATCTTTGCAAATATGAAGACAACGTTATAGAAAACGAAATAGAATTGCTGGGATTGGTTTCCGGTCTGGCGAAGGCTAAAGCGGACCTGGAAAGCTTCATAGTCGCTAAAAACGAAACTCCGGCTTCTAAAAAAGAAGATTTCATAAACGACCGCGTAACTTATATAAAAAATATGTTCGAGCTGGTTTCTAAAAGAAATAAGATCGAGCCCACGCCCTGCCTGAGCGAAAAAATATCGCCGCGCATCCCCGATATGATAATAGAAGCGCTTTGTGAATATTTAAAAGCCGATCCCCGCGTTTTTAAAACTAAAAAATTCAAGAGGTTCGGCTATCCGTCGGTCATTTTCGTTCCCGGCTGCGGAAACGCCATTTACAGTTACGATTATAATTCTTTCATAGTGCCTGTTTTTCCGCTCACCAATTTCAAGGAATCCGTGATTTCGGCCATGGTGCTATATCGCTGGGATTGCGACGAAGACAAGGAATTCCGCGAAGCTTATAACAGCCTCAAGCCTTATAAAAAATTATCGTTCGTCGATTTACAGCGCGCTCTCATTAAGGATTTTACCATATACATCACTAAAGAGCTCAAAGGCTATAAACTTTTCGACAAGGAAATAAGGGACTGGTTCAACTGGCAGGTGGCGCCTAAAAAAGACGAGGTCGTCGAATTCGAGGTCTTAAAACACGGCGAGGCGAAACACGAAAAAAAATCCGGCCTCGGCTCTCAAAAACCGGAAGACAGGGTCGGCGAAATAATGGCGAAGGCCTCCGAGGCCGAAATGAAAAGGGACGAAGCCGCGAAGCTTATAACAGCCTCAAGCCTTATAAAAAATTATCGTTCGTCGATTTGCAGCGCGCTCTCATTAAGGATTTCACCATATATATCACCAAGGAGCTCAAGGGCTATAAGCTTTTCGACAAAGAAATAAGAGACTGGTTTACATGGCAGGTGGCGCCCAAAAAAGACGAGGTCGTCGAGTTCGAGGTTTTAAAACACGGCGAGGCGAAGCATGAAAAGAAATCCGGCCTCGGCTCTCAAAAACCGGAAGACAGGGTCGGCGAAATAATGGCTAAAGCCTCGGAAGCCGAAATGAAAAGGGACGAAGCCGCAAAACTCTTGGAGGACGCCGAAAAAGCCCTTAACGAAGCGCACGAGGCAGCCATCCAGATAGCATCGGAAGCGGCGCGCCTGTCGGAAGAGGCGGCCAATAAATCCGTGGAGGCGGCCCGCGCGGATATGTCGGTGAAGGCCGACTTTATGGTGAAAGCCGCCGAAGCGTCTGGAAAAGCGATGGAAGCCACCGTCAAGGCGGCCGAAGCTGCCAAAGCCGAAAACGAGGCTAAAATAGCTTTTGAAAGCAAAAAGGCCGAGTTTGAAAAGCTCAAGGCCGAAGCCGAAACCGTAAAAAGTCTCGCCAAAAACGAAGCGGCGCGGGCCAACGAAGCCAAGGCGGCCGAAGACGCTAAAATAGCCGAAGCGAAAGTGAAGCTCGGCGAAATGCTGAAAACGGCCGCAGCGGATTCTAACACCGCTAAAGAACTGGCCGAAAAGCTTAAAAACGAAGCCGAGAAGGTTAAAGGAGAGCTTCAGCAAAAGTACGCCGAAGCCATAAAGGCCGAGCTCGATTATAAAGCCGCGTCTGAAGTTTTAAGCGCCGTCAACGGATATCTTAAATTAAACGGGCCCGAGCTGCTTAAAATTAAAAATTATGAAGAGCTCAAAACTGAGGCTTTTTCTAAAATAGAATCTCAGGGAGGCGAGCAGGCGCTTCAGGAAGGCGGCGACGGCGATTTTGACACGCGGGCTTTGTTCGAAGAGCAGCTAAAGGCGCTCCGGGAAGAAATCGAAGCTCTCAAAAAAGAAAATTCGGAGCTTAAAAATTCCCCGGGTTCCGCTCAAACTTCCTCGCAGGCGGGCGCGGCTGCGCCGTCGGCCGTCGACTATTCGCAGGTGCCCGTTGAGGAACGCTTTAACGTTGCGAGAAGCCTTATATACAGCAAGATAAAAGCCATCATAAAATCGGAAAACGTCGGCGATAAGCTGGCGATTCTGCCGTCGCCCAAGAACGCCGAAGCGGTGAACATACATTTGCTCAACATCAACGTTACCAGCGGAGAACTCGACCTTATATTAAACACGCTTCTGATACAATCGAAATTGCAAAAATTCAGCGAGCTTATTAAATAGTTTTTAAGATTTAGTTAATTTACGCTCATTTAAAACGGAGGAATTTATGGGATTTTTCTTCGATAATAAAGCAGGAAAACTGCCGCGGTTATCTGCCGCAGCTTTTTTACCTTTCGCGCTGGCTTTCTTTTGCGCTTCGCCAGCTCCGGCCGAAGCGCAGCAGGCCCGAAAGCCGGGCGCCGTCAAAGCGGCGCCGCAAAAAGCCCGCGGCGCAGTTCGTCCCAATGTAAATGCGGCTTCGGCGCCTGAAGAAAAAAAGAGGCCCGCAGCCGTCCGCCCGGCCGCTTCAGCCGCGCTTATAGACAGGGCTTTTGAAAAAGATATTTTAAACATTAATTTTTTTAAAGACGCGACTGGCGAAGTGGAATATATGCAGATTTATTCGGCTCTGGCTGACGATATAGATAAATTCAAAAAGGAATTAAAAAACGCCGTGGATTCAGCCAACGCCCGGTATGCGCAGTGCCTCGGCAGGGCTTTCTCCCGCCACAAGTCGGAGCTGGCCGAAATCAAGCGCGGCATAAGCAAAAGTTCCGATCCGCAAAGAGCGCAGAGTTTAAAATCGATGCTCTCGGTTTTGAAGAAAGAGCATATAGATTATTACGGCCTGGAGGCCGGCCGCGTCAAAGATAAATTCGACGGTCTTTTTAAAGCTTTTTTAACTTCCCTCGATATTCAGAAAAAAGTATTGATGTCGAAAACGCCCTATGAAAGCGCCACTTCAGAAATATCTATAGCGCTCGATAAATTCGAAAAAGGCGTCAGGGATAAAAACGCCTCTATACAAAAGCGCGTGGGCGATAAATTCGATGAAATCGTTAATGGAGCTGACTATGGCGACGAATAAAATTTTCGACGATATTTTTTCCACCGATCACTCGGAAAGAGCCGTGGCGTTTAAAAATAATATTAAAACAGCGATAGCCAGCTTTAACGCCAACCCTTCGAATATCGCGCACATAAGGTATTTAAACAGCCAGTACTGGGATATGGTCTTTTTTATAGTTAAAAAACGGCTTTTATCTACGGGCGAGCTTCACTTCAGCGACAGTGAAAAACTGGCGATTGATTTCGGATATATTTCTGACGAACTGCTGGGCGAAAATAACGCTATAACCCCCGAATCGCTGTCCGAAAGCGTCGCCGCCGCCGCCGAAAGCGGCTGCCCGGTAAAATGCTTCTCCATATCTTCCTGGCTTTATGAACAGCTTCAGGATTTTATGGGCGTCAATAAGCTTAAGGAATACGAAAAAAAATATGAAGCGCTCGTGGCGACTGTAAATAATTTAAGGGATGAAAAACTCGTCGTTATAGAGTCAAAGAAAAAACTGGATAAAAGCTTTTCCGAACATCCTCCTAAAAATATAGCCCGCGCCGATGTAGACAAACTTCTTGCCTACAACGTAAAAGTGGACGAGGCGCTCGAAAAATACGGCGCGCTCAGATCGCGCATACAAAACGAGCTCCTGCTCAAGAAAGACGAGCGCGTGGAATTCGTCAATCTGGAAAATCAGATCAATAAAACCCGCGAAGAAAGAAAGCGGTTCTGCAAGTCCAGGCCGGGCCTCAACCAGGATTATATCGCCAACCTTTATTTTCTCGAGGATATGATCATACAGAAAGAGCATGAAATTTTCGACAATGTAACTTTAATAGGTAAAAGCAGGCAAAAAATCGAAGAGTTCATATATTCAAAAAAGGAAATATTAGACGAAGAAAAAGACGATTTTTTAAAGGAAAGAATATCGGCCATAAAAAATATTATTGAAGTCATATCCAGGAGCAATAAGATAGAGCCGGTGATATTTCTCACGCAGGGCATAGTCAAAAACATTCCGCAGCAGATGTTTCAGCTTATAGAAGGCACTATGGAGCTGGACCCTGATTTTTTCGACAACAAGAAAGTCAAAATGTACGGCTATCCTGATATAATCCTCGTTCCGGGCAAGGGAAAGGGCGACTACGATTACCATTTGAACGCCTTTATAGTTCCCCAGTTCCCTACTAAAGATTTCACGGATTCCTTTCTCAATGCCATGGCCATTTACAGATGGGAATGCGACGACGAGAATAAGCTCAAAAACTCCTACTCTTTTTTAAAATCAAATAAATATTTTACGAACACGACTACATTAATGCAGTCGTTCATAAAAAATTACTGTCTGTATATTTCAAAAAGCCTTTCAGGCGAGGAAACTGCCATTCTCAGCGATTTCGATTACGAAACAAGAGGCTGGTTCATCGGCTATATTTCTCAAAAAGAAGTCCAGCAGACGCCTGGCCTTTCGGGCGCGGAAGAGACTTTCGAAATTGAAGAGGACGGAACTGGCCTTGAAAGCCCGGACGCCGGAGCGGAAAAGGACGTAATCGCGGCGCAGCCTTCCGATACGCCCGCAGCCGAAAAAATTCCGCAGCCGAAAACGCTTCCGAAAGAAAAAGGCCTGAAGGTCGAAATAATATCCGCCGAATTAAAATCCGGAAAAAAATCGCAGCTAAAGCTTCCCGGCGAATTCGCTCCCGACGAAACGCAGGGCGAAAGCCCCGGCGAAGAAGCCGCGCCTCAAGTTTCGCAGGCTTTGAACGATTATAAAAAATCCGTAAAACTTCCGGGCGAGTTCAACGGCTCTCCGGCCGAAAAGCCTTTTATCAAAGAAAGCCCTGCGGCGAGAGAAGTCAGCGAAACCATATCGCTTCTTCTCAAGGAAAATTCGGCTATAATAAAAAAACGCATAAAATCGGTTTTTAAGTTGGACGACGTGACGGTCGAACCGTCAAAAGACCATCAGAAAGTCAATATAACCATTTCAAACCTCGACGCAAATCAGGTTAAGCATTTTCTTAACCTTATGTCGCTTCAGAGCAAGTATTACAAATTTATGTCGTCTTTATTGAAGGAAGAAGAGATAAGCTAGCCGGATTATCCGGCCTTAATTAACGACGGCGTGTCAAATCGCCGATTGTATACGGAAGATTGAATATGCATGTAAATGATTTTTTTAAGGGCGTGTCGGACGCTTTCGCCGCCAACAGAAGCAACGCCGGACTGATATTCGCCATCGTTATATTCGTTATTCTGGCTATATTCGTTTATTTTAAATATTTCACCCGTCCGAAACCGGCGGCTGTCCATGAACCGAAAAAATCCACCAAATACGCTCACCAGAAGGCCGGAGCAGTTAACCGCCTTATAGAAGCCATATTCGCCGGAGACGCTTCACAGGAAGCCGTGGCGCTTAAAAATCTCACCAACCATTATATCGATAACTACATTGAAAATTCGCTTGACGCGCTTACCATAAACGCTCTTAACGCAAAGTACTGGGATATAGTAACGTATATAATAAATAAAAAATTCAGGAACGAAGGCGATAATCTTTTCGAACTGACTTTCAGCGAAGATGAAAAAAAGATTATCGATTTCGCTTATCTGTCCGACCGTCTGGTTCTTTCTTCGAGCGGATTCGACGACTCCATGCTCAACGACGCGCTCGGTTCTGAAAGTTATATCAAAGATTACGATTTTAAAATACACACTATTACTTCATGGCTCAGCGCGAGCCTGAAGGAATTCACGAGCGCCAACGCTCTGGAAAGGCTTAACGCCGAGTATGAAAGCATTAATTCAAAGCTTAGCATGGCGAATATGGAAAAAGAAATCAGCTTTAAAACGCGCAAGCTGCTTATATACGAAATAGCCAAACAGAACGCCGGAAAGCCTCTGGTTAAAGCCATGATGGCCACGAGCGAAAAAATCGAAAGGATAATAGACGCGTATTCTTTTTATAAATATAAAACCGGAAGCGGTTTTTCGATGACGAAAGAAGAGCTTCTCGAATTCGTGAATATCGAAAATTTTTTGATAAACAGCCTCAGAAACGAGCGCAGGGAAGAGCTTAAAAATATAGCTTACGGCGAAAGATATAACACCGAGCTGATAAGCCTTGAAACGGAGCTTATAAATAAGGAGTGCGAGCTATTGAAGCTCGTTTCCTTGAAAGCCAGATGCCTCGCTGAAATAGAAAAGTACGATCTGTGCAGAAAACGCGCGAGCGCGCAATCAAATATAGATTTTTTAGTGTCGAAAATCGAATATATTAAAAACATCCTTAACCAGGTGGCTAAAAGAAATGAAATCGAGCCGATTTTATTCATGACCAAAAAAATCTATAAAAAAATACCAGACATGGTATTTCAGGTGATAGCCAAATTTTTAGAGGCCGATCCGCAGGTTTTTAAATCGAAGATATCCAAAAACTCAGGGATACCTGAAATACTTTTCGTTCCGGGCTGCGGAAACGGAATTTACAACGTAGAAACCAACACTCTTATTCTTCCGGAGTTCCCTATAAAAGACTATAACGTTCTTGTGATAACCGCCCTGGCGCTGTACCGCTGGGAATGCGACGACGAAGGCAACCTCAAAAGGTCTTTCAACTCGCTTAAGTGCAATAAAAAACTCACTTTTGCAGCTCTGCAGCAACTTTTCGTAAAATGCTACGTGAATTTCATCACCAAGGACAAAGAAAGCGTAGGGCTTGAAAAAGATATTCTGGACTGGTTTAAGTTTGAAATTTCCCCTAAAAAAGGCGAGGAAATAAGGGCTGAAATTAAAAGCAAGGCGGCTTTGAAGCAGACTGAAGAAGCCTTGCCGCAGGAAGGCTCAGGCGCAAAAGAAGAACCGCCGGTTCAGGTTCAGGACCTGCCGGAAAATAAAACGGCGGATTCCGCGGTACGGCAGGCCGGTGAAATCCCGGCCGCCGCCGAAGACAAATCGCCCGGAGAAACCGGAGCTTTGATAGAAAGCGCCGCTGTCCGCGAAGAAATTAAGCAACCTCA
>JAKPTH010000276.1 GCA_029571125.1 bacterium | reverse complement strand
TTTTCTAAGTTCTTACGTAGTGAGGCATCTTGTCCGGAAGTTCTATTGATATTTCGACGAAGCCCATATAAGAGCCGTCGCGGTACCATGGCGCCTGATGAATCAATTTCTTCACTCCGTTTTTTTCTATGGTATAGCTGTTGGCCTTTTTTTCGCTCATCATTGAAATCAGCTTGCTACGGGCCGGTTCCGGATGGCAATCCAGAAGGCTTTTGCCGATGAGCGACGCGCCACCGTATTTTTCAAAAGTCTTTAGCGCTCTGGCGTTCATTTCTAAAATTACGGCCTGAGCGTCGCAAACCGTTATCGCCGCGCCGAATTCGGCCGCCCAGTTCGTTTCGTTCATCATAACACCTCTTCGTCATACAGGGCGCAAACATCGCGCGCCCGAAAGTCGGGATTTTCGTTTTAAGGACGATGAAAATTATATCACATAAATACATGAAAATCAAATTATAAAAAATGAAAAAGCCCGAACGCAGGCGTAGAATACGTCTGCAGTTCAGGCTTTTATAATTTTTCTACCCCTGAATCGGGAAAAATTTTTTTCAACCGCGGAATTATACCGCCATAAACTCTAAAAAGCAAAGCAGCTGAGAAACGACTTTATAAGCGTCTTTATACTCGGGGTTGTTCTTCATGAATTTCATTATTAACGCCAGCTTTTCTTCGGTAAGCTTTTTTCCGCCTTTGCTTAAAACCGCTTTTTTAAGCGCATTCACGCTGGAATCCAGCTTGAGCGATAACCCCGCGGACGCCTGCTTGCCCCGTTTGTCGACGCCGAACATCCAGTCGATCGAAAGCTTGTTTTTAACGCAATATCTAATCAATAGCTCCGGCGGAAACTTGTCGTTCTTTTTAAAACCTGAAAGGGCCTGAGGCGTTACTTTTAGCGCGCGAGCTATCCCGGCGTCCGTTTTTTCGCCGCTGTACTTCTTTAACTTTTTAATAATGCCTTCAAAACTAAACATACTCACTCTCTTTTATCCGAAATTTATTACCTTGTTTTTTTGCCGACGATTGTAAAGTTTTTATTTACGCATTCAATATTTAATTTCCATGTTTTTTCAATAACGCTTGACATAATTAAATAAATAAGTTATAATCTGCTTTAGTGATTTACATGGTCAACTTTATCGCAAGGCAATCGCAAGGTTAAATTTATTTACATTATTCTACAACAAAAATTACAATAATGCAACATTTTTTTAATAATTTTTTAGAAAGTGGTGTCTATGAGCGACAAAAGCAGAAAAATTAAGGGCTTACTTATGATGAAAGGTATTACAGCCACCAGTATCGCAAAATCCATGAATGTCAGTTTGACTTTTGTTTCTCTCGTGATTAACGAAAAGAAAAAGTCGAAGCGCATCCAGGAATTTATAGCGCAGCTTCTGGGGCTTACCTATTCAGAATTATGGGAAAAGACTCTGTCGGATACCGGCGCCGAAATCGGCATAGATATCAAGAATTTATAATTTTTTCTAAATTTAATAGTTAATTAAAAAAAACAGCGAATTTATTATTTTTCGCTGTTTTTACAGCATTTATCCGCAATAATAATTTTTGTAAAAT
>JAKPTH010000275.1 GCA_029571125.1 bacterium | reverse complement strand
TGTACGGCTCAGACTCAAAAACCCGCCACATCGGATTTTATTCCTGCTAACGTGGCTTATGATTCCGGCTGGACTACGACTACCACCAATTTTACGCCTTCGGTGCTCGCCGACGGCACATATTACTGCCGCATATATGTCCGTGATAACGCTACTAACGTAAATTATTCCAATTACACCAATGCAGCTGAAAGCGGCAACGCCAACGGCGATTTGATTATAAAAGTGGATAAAACGGTTCCTTCTATTACGGCGGCGAATTTTACTCCTCATAATTGCGTGGAAACGGTTACTCCCACATTCGGCCAGAGCAAAATCGATTCGCCTCTCGCTTTACAACAGAAAGCGGGTTCCGAAGTAAGCGCGGCCGACGGCGCCTTAGGATCCGGCATTTATTCATACCGCGTGCAGGCGGGCGTCGGTTTTACCGCATGGAACACCGGCGCGGAATATGATTCGGGCGATCCCGTCGCGGCTTTAAGAGGCGTGCTTACGATGCCTGAGTTTAAAACCGATGTAAATACCGGATACGCCGGATTCACGGCTAAAACCTTTGCTAACGGCAATACCGTTAAATGGATGGTGCGCGTTGAAGATAACGTCGGTAACGTAAACTATACGAGCGCCATGTCGTTTAGCATAGAAAACGACGATCCCACCAAAGTTACTCATTCGTACCCCGGCGACGGACTGTGGATCGATAAAAACACTTTTGCGGTAAAATGGGCCACGGGCGTTGACAACGCAGGCGGCTCAGGAGCAGGCCATTACATAGTTTATGTCGCGGACGCGCTTTTCGCCGGTCTGGATCCGGCGGGCTGGAGCCTGATTCACAATTCCAATAATTTAGTGCCGACGGCCGGCACTCAGGACGCCAATTCCGTAATTGCGGCGTCGCCGGCCTGGACAGTTCCCGTTATACCGCGAGCCACTTACGAAGGCAAAACAATATACTGGAAGGTAAGATTTTACGATAAAGCCCTTAATTACGTGGATTCGGACCCGCAAACCTTTAAATTCGATATGACCTCGCCCGAAGTTACGCTCAACGCGCCTACCGTTTCCGGTACTGAAAAAGCCCCTATAGCTATCACCGGAACTTCGCACTGGGTAAATACTTTGAAACCAAAATTAAACTGGAGCGGTCAGGTAGATCCCGAAGGCCAGGCCGCCGGCTTTGCCGGTTCGCAATGGCAGAATCCTACCGGCCTTGCGCCCTTTTTCGCCACTTATATTTACAAGGTAGAAATATCCGAAGCCGCCGGCTTTGGAACTATTAAATGGCATAGCGGTAATAACGGCGTTAACGCGGCCGACTTGAATTACACAATTCCCGCCGCTCCGGCGCCGGACAGCGCAAATTTAGTTGACAGCACCACTTATTATTACCGCGTTCGTTTCTTCGACGCCGCGGGACAGGCTGACGCTGCTTTCAGCGGCGCGGCTAAAGACGGTAACAACAATACCACGCCGGTATGGAGCTTTAAATGCGACACTACTAAACCTCAAAAACCCGTCGCGATAAGCCCCGGCGATACTACTGGCACGAAATGGATAAGTTCGGCCAGGCCGCTGCTTCGCTGGAAGGGCGGTTCGGATTCGCTCGACGATCCGCCGACAGTTCATGGCATAGGCACCAAGGAAGTTTTGATAGAGCTTTCCACTAATGCGGGTTTTACCGGCATTATTATGACGAAGACCATTCCATATACCGGCACTTTTATAGATAGCTACCAGATGGCCGCCGGCGATCCGGCGCTTGCCGAAAGCACATATTATTATTGGCATGTCAGGGTTAAAGACAAATTCGACCAGCTGTCCGACTGGTCGGATACGGCATGGTTCAGGGTAGATTTAACCGCGCCTACCGCGGCCGTTCCCAAAGTGCCCGGTAACGCGTCGCCTTTCGATACCGGCGATGACGCTTACTGGATAAATACCCGAACTCCGACGTTCGAATGGGAGCTTCCGGACGATCCGCTTTCAGCCGGTGCGGCTTCGGGTATGGCAAGCATCGAAATTCAGATATCTACGAGCCCTACGTTCGCCTCTTTCTTCCATAAAAAAACGCTTTATAAAGGAGTTGATACCGATTATACAGACGGCAAATACACTCTTACCGTTCCGCTGTCGGGTAACGGTCCGTACTACTGGCGTATAATTTCATATGACAAAGCAAATGAACCTGTAGCGAACTCTACTATTTCGGAAACTTTTTCGTTCAGTATGGACTTCGTGCCGCCGGACTATTTTTCGATCAATCACGAATATCCAGACGGTGGTATCGTTAATCTTATCAGGCTTAAAATCAGGCCGATAGGGCCTAACAAAGAAACAGGCAACGCTTACGATCCCGTTTGCGACCTGGACACCGGCGACGCCACTTCGCATATCAGTAAAATTGAATACTGGTACAGGAAACACCCTTCGACCACATGGACTATGGCCGGCTGGACCGATGAAGTGAGCGTGGCGTACGAAGTGGAGCTTCCCGACAGCGGCGTTTATGATATAGGCGCAAAACTGTTCGACCGTTCCGGAAACGTAAGAGGCTGGGATTATGAAAATGA
>JAKPTH010000235.1 GCA_029571125.1 bacterium | reverse complement strand
GTTTCAAACGATATATCGTAGCGTTTGTTCGACCACGGAACGCTAACGTTTGTGGTGTTGGTATAGAGCCTGTTTTCTTTTACGAACGTCGTAATGACGGCGAAACCGCCTCTGTACTCTTCGAGCACGGGCACTTCAATGAAATGAGCGGTATCGCCGGGAGCGGTCCAATATTTTTTGATTATTTTATCATCATGAGCGATTTCGACGTAAACGCGGCCCTTTTCGTATCCCGTGCCCCATATCGCGTTAAACTTATCGCCGGCTTCCACTGAAACGTTTTTAACGGCGAAATATTCCGGCGTTTTTACGCCGAACTTTCTGGCGGCCGGGTCGAAAACCATTATAGGAAGAACGGCTTTGACTTTAGCGCCGAACCGGTCGTTGGTGGTGAGCACGGCTTTATAAGCGCCGGGCTGGAGTTTCAATTCGATTTTCTGAGCGGCCTTTCCGTCGGTTATAAAAGGCTTCTTGTCAACCGTCTTTCCTTCCGGCCACTGGCGCCAGTCTGAAGTTTCGGTAATGCCTTTAAGCTGGTCCGAACCATTTTTCTGCGTATCGTCTTCGGCATATCCCCACCAGCAGGAAAACTCGCTCGATAATTCCTTTCTGACCGGTTTTTGCGGCTGATCCAGCGCGAATATTTCAATTACGCCTTCCGCCGTTACCGGTTTACCGTCCAGCGTCAAAGTTTCCACTCTTAAGGCTACCGCTTTGTCGGATGTCTGCCACGGATCGGCGCCGAGTTTGGCTTCCATGGCGGTATAGCCGACGCGGACCATGCCTTCGCCGCTTCTGGTCTCGCCGGCGCTGTCGGTGACGTCGGCATAAACTTTGAAATCGAACGACGGTTCGCCCGACTTCGGTATGCTCAAATCGGGTTTGGCAGTGAATTTAATGTTGAACTTACCGTCGGGACCGGTTTTAGTTTTGCCGCTGGTTATCTGCTGATCGGCGGTTGATATGTTATAACGCGAGCAGCCCCACCAGTAGTACCACCAGTAAGGCATCCTGACGGTACGAACCACGCGGTAGCTGACCGAAGCGGAATCGAGCGCGGCTCCTGTATATGCCGTAGCTACGCCTCCGACGCTCACTTCGTCGCCCAGCTTATATCCGTCTGCGGGCGGATTGATCTCTACGCTGAACTTTGGACGTTTGTACTCTTCTACCCTCAACTGGCAGTTTCCGTTGGCGCCCTGAGCGTCCAGCGTCATAACGCCTGTGCCGCGGTCGGCGGGGGCCGTAAAGGAGCCCGAAAAAGAACCGAAATCGTTTGTTTTTAGCTCGAGCTGAGATATCTGCTGATAATTAGCGTCGCGGAAAGCGACCGTGACGGATTTGTTTTTGACGATTTCGTAATTGTTGCCGCGCTTGTCGACGTTAATTACGATCCCTTTAAATTGTATGGTCTGGCCGGGGCGGTAAATGGCGCGGTCGGTGAAAAAAACAGTCTGAATATAAGGCAGGTCGGGAGAGCTTTCGCCCGTATAAATTTCGCCCGGGTCAAAAAATTCCGAGCCTTTGCCGTCTTCGGCGTAAACCATAAAACCGCGATAATCTTCGTTTTTTCTTTTATACTTGAACTGGAAATAGCCGTTTTCGTCGCTCGAAACGGTTTCGAGAATTTCGCTCTTTCTAACGTAACGCTGGCCTTTATAAAATTCCCGCACCGTATAAAGTTTTACGCGGGCGCCCTTCAACGGATCGCCTGCGGCCGCGTCAAATACAAAGCCTTCAATAGAATTTTCGCGTGATCTTGTGACCAGCGAAAAATCGCAAACCCATAAAACGCAGTGCTGTATGTTATTATCCGTTTCGGAAAAGTCCTTTTTATGGCTCGCGAACACCCTGTAAAAACCGGCGGGAAGCTGCGGCGCCTCTACCAACGCCTGCGCCTGCTTATAATCGGCCGTCGGCTTCAAAGAAGAGCTCCATTCCGCTTCAGGCTTTTTAGCAAGCATTTTCCGGATTTCGCTTTCATCGATCCAGTTAAAGCTTTTACGGCCTTCTTCGGCCGTTTCGCCTTCCAGGCATTCTTTCCAGCTTTCTTTCACAACCCTGAAATTAAGCGTGTCAATATTTTTGTAGTTAACCGCTATCTTTGTTTTTTCGCCGCTCATTATTGCGCGCTCGGCGCTTAAGCTGTAGGAACGAGATTTTATATTGTTTATGACCACGCGGCAGTTGGTTGCGCCGTCGCTCTGGGGATGGTCTTTAACCGCCTGCTCCGCCGTCTGAAGCGCTTTGACGTATTCTCCTTTATCGTAGAGCTCCTGCGCTATATAAAAAACCGCCAGCGCAGATAATTTCGAACTTTTATATTCGGAAGCTATCTCGCCCATGCGTCTGATGAAAATTTCCTGCTTATCGTCTCCGGCGGCGGTATTTTTAACGTAAACCAGCCGTCTTATTTCGGCGTCGATAAAAGCGTCCTTATCGGCGTCGCCCGCATGGAATTTTAAAAGGCCCTGGTATATCTTCAACGCGATAAGTTTTACCGACGAAGTGTCCGTGGTATCCGGAGAATAATTGGCGAATTTAGAATATTCTTCAAAAGCCGGGCCGGCGGCGTCTATTTCAAACGCGTCCGAAGGCGCCGCGCCCGCCTGCTCGCCCGATTCGAAAAATTCTAATGCCTTGTAACATACGAAATCATAGACGGTGGGTATGATTTTTTCTTCGAGGTTGCCTTTTTCAAGTATTTGCGAAAAATCCGACAGCGGCATTTTTTTCAGCGCCTCTGCGTCTTCGAGCGCCTTCAAATAAAGTCCGGATATTTCCGCGAAAAGTTTCGCCAGGTCCCATGTGGTGAAATCGCTTTCGCTAAGGCCGGCCGTCTGCGCCCTGTTTATGAAGCGGTAACGGTTATTGGAAAAATAATGCCAGTACCACTGGGCGAGGACCGTACGCATAACAGGCTTCAGCCGCTCGTCGGCCTTTTCTATTTCTTCTTTTAAAAATTTTATTTTTTCATCCGCTTTGTTGCCCTTGATATTCGAATCGAGAACTATGCTTTTTAAAAGCGCTTTAAGCGCTTCCGCCTGGCGATTTTCAGCGGACGCCAGCCTGTATATTTCTTTAAGGCTGTCTATAGCGGTCTGCGGCAGGCCTTTATTTTCGGCTTCGCTCACTTTTTTCCAGAGTTCTTCGGTAGACTGGGCCGCAAAAGCCTGTTGAGAAAATAAATAAACGCTCAGTACGGTCATTATCAATACCGCGACGAACAGGTAAGTTTTCATTAACACACCACACCTCTTTTAAATTTATTCTTTTTTTATTATACAAGCCGCGCTGGCCGAAAATTATTTCTCATCCAGCGTGAAGTAAGTTTACCACGAAAGATATCAACTGTCAAAAATTTATTTTCTTTTTTTGAATTGTCCGGGGAATTTTAAATACATGTCCAACCGGACTAAAAATAGCGTGTTTCACAGTTTTAGTTAATCAAATATTTACTTGACAATTATGATCGTTTTTTGTTATAACATTAGTTGAAAAAACTTAAAAAGGCAATATTATGGAGGAAAGATGCTAAAGTTAAAAGACATCATGCTCGAAACGGAAATGATCGGACTGGCCGAAAAATTCGCCAAAACCGGCGAAGGTTATTTTGTAGAGGTCGAAACCTCCGACGCTCTTACGATCAACGGAAATTATTATTTCGGCCTGGAACTTTCCATCGGCGAAATATGCGAAGTCATGGCGTGCGTTGTCGAACAGCTCAACGCAGGAGGAGCTAAATCATATAAGCTGAAAATTTTAGAGTGCGATGAAAAATATGTATCCCTTATCGCTCAAACGCTCAACCCTCAAAAATCCGGCGAAAAATCCGGCGCCGAGCCCACATGGGCTTACGGACTCAAGCAGACGAATTCCTCCTACGCCGTAATCGTAAACTCTCCGGCCGGCTTTTTTACGGCCGAACACCTTAAGGCCGTCGCAGAAATAGCCGAAAAAGGTTATGGAATAACTAAGCTCACTCACGCGCAGCGCATCGTGATACTGGTAAAGCCCGAACAGCTCGCCGAAGTGGAGGAAAAGCTCGCTAAAGTAAATTTACGCAAGGGCGTTCTTCACCACGGCGTAAGAAACGTCCGTGCCTGCGCCGGCGCGCTTTGCAAATGGTCCAAAAATAACGACGCCATAGGGTTGTCGGTTGAAATAGATAAAAAGCTTTACGGCTTTTCGACTAAATTCGACATCAAAATTGCGGTTTCCGACTGCATGCGCAACTGCTCCGAAAGCTACTGCGCCGATATAGGCCTCATAGGCCTCGACGGCGAATACCGTATGGTGATAGGCGGCCGCGGCTCGTCTGTGCCTTTCCGGGCTATAGAACTGGTCCCGAAACTGCCTAAAAGCAAAGTGGTCGATTGCGTAAGCAAATTCATCGACTGGTACGTTTCCGCCGCGAATGAACGCGAAAGGCTCTGCAAGACGCTCCAGCGGATCGGCGCCGGAATTCACGCGTCCAAACCCGAAAGCGTCAGAAACGAAATAAAAGCGGCTTTCGATAAACTCGACGCTCCTAACATGCGTTCCGGCGATTCCACATCGGAAGCGGCGAGGATGTTCGAACAGTATCTAAGAGGTCTCGCGGTCGATTCGATACGCAGTAATTTTACGGAGGTGGCTTAATGCCTGTCGGTTCTCATAAAGACGCCTTTTTAGCCCACCAGAAAGTAAAAAAAACCTTCAACGATCAGGCCAACAACGATCTTCCCAAATCCGCCGCCCAGATACTTCTGGACTTCGTAAAAAACCAGCGGCAGATAGTATCCGAAAACGTTCCCGAATCGATAGAAATCAGCGACATCGAAAAATACGACAGGCAGAAAGTTGAAGAAGCGCTTCACTCCGTTGAAAATCTCTGCGGCAAATGCAATGAAAGCCACGACAACAACTGCTTCGTCAACCAGGCCCGGCGCGTGCTGATCGCCATGCTTACCGGCGTGGACGTCAAGGAAAAGTTCGACGGCGCTCAAAGCCTCGAAGAGCTCCTTAAAATCGCCGAAGATATGAAAGCGCAAAAAGAAGCCGAAGAAAAAAACAGGCAGTCCGCCGCCTCAGACGGCGCATCGGCGGGCGGAGAAAAAGCCGGCGCGCCGGCGGGAGCCGGTTATGAAAATATCGACAAGGATTTCGAAAAGCTCGGAGAGGGCCTGGCTAAACTCAAAAAAGATTACTTCGAACTCAAGGAAAAAGATATTTTCCGCGCAACGCTTATCGACGAGGTAGTCGATACAATAAAATCCGTAGCCGGCGGCGATTTTAAAAGTCCCATGCCGGTGCATGAAGACGACCAGCTCGGAAAAATAGCGGCCGCCTTCAACACGATGCTCGACACGATAAACCGCATGTTCATAAACCTGGACAGCGAGGTCGCCAAACGCTCGTCCGAACTTAAAACATTGATGGGCAACATAAAAATAGGCGTTTTCACGATGAACCGGGATCTAAGGATAAACCGAGAATATTCGAAGGAATGCCTTAAAATTTTCGAGTGCGAAGAGATCGGCGGCATGAATTTTCTCGACCTGATACAGGTTTACGACCGGCAGGCCGAAAAAAAAGAAGAGATAAAAAGATTCATCGGTCTTTATTTCGCGGGCCTCGCTCTGGACGACGATTCTATGAACACCCTCAATCCGTTGGTAGAGCATAAGTTAAAAGAAAAATACCTGCAATTCTCTTTTTACCCTATAAAGACCGGCGAGGGCGCTGTCGAGAATATGCTCGTACAGTGCCTGGATTTGACCGCCAATAAATTGCTGCAGATGGAAATCGACGCGAAAGACGCCGAAGGCCGCCAGATAAGAAAAATGGTGCTCAACCGCGAAGCTTTCAACGATTTCATATCCGAAACCGTCAAAATGGTCCGTGACGCGTCAAAAATCGCCGGAAACAATATCGATTCCGAAGCCCTTGCGGAACTCTACCGCATCGCGCATACTATCAAGGGCGGCGCGGGCTGCTTCGACCTCGGCGAGCTTATCAATCATACGTCCGGCTTCGAAGACGCCCTCGGACGCGCCATAAAAAGCGGGGCCGCCGGCGAGGAAGAACGCGCATCGATAGCGGCGGGCGTAAAAACGATGAGCGCGCTCGTGGATAAAACCATAGCATATTCGGAAAAAATATTTGGAAAATCCTCGGCTGCAGGAGACGAATTCGAATTCAGCTTCAAAAAGTCCCATCTCGACGAGCTCATAAAGAAAATCAAAGACGCGGCGGCGGCCGGCGCGAATATAGGCTCGGCGGCGGAATCGTTCTATGAGCTTCCGGCCGGCAGGGTTTTCGCTAAAAGCATAGCTATGGTGGCTCCTCTTGCGCAAAGGCTGTCCAAGGAAATAAGGCTCGAAGTAACAGGCTCGGAGACGCTCATACCGTTTTCGATGTGCTCCAAGTTATCCGAAGTGATGCTCCATCTTGTCAGAAACGCGATCGACCACGCCATAGAACCGCCCGAAGAACGTGAAGAGGCCGGCAAGCCTTTCGAGGGAACGATAAAAATAAACGTCAAGCGAAACGGCGGCCTTATCGAGATAACCGCCGCTGACGACGGACGCGGACTCGACCCCGTAAAAATCTCCGAAAGCGCCCTGAAAAAAGGCATAGTAAGCGAAACGGAACTTGCGGCGATGGACGACGCGCAGAAAACGGCGCTGATCTTCAGGCCGGGCTTTTCTACGAAGTCCGACGTCACAAACGTTTCGGGGCGCGGAGTGGGCATGGATATAGTGAAAAACGCCATAGAAAAAAATCTGAAGGCTTCGCTGAAAGTGGACAGCGTTCCCGGCCGCGGAACTTCGTTTACAATAAAGGCCGCTTTATAACTTCAAATTTAAAAAACGTCACATTAGAAGCGCAGTAAAAAAGCAAGTAAAGAAAGAAAGAGGCTACGATTTGATAGGTGTTTCCAAACTTTTATGCGGCCTGGTCACGCCGCACGACGTTTTAAGATACGGAAGGAATTCGCAAAGCCTTCCTTCCAACATGCTTCAATTTTCTCGGGACAAAAAGCCCATCGTAGTGTGGAATTCGACGAAAGCCTGCAACCTGGGATGCAAGCACTGTTACATAAGCGCCAATCAGGCCCCCGACCCGGACGAGCTCACTACCGCTGAGGCTATTGCTTTTATAGACGACATAGCCGCCTTCGGCGCGCCCACGCTTTTATTTTCCGGCGGCGAGCCGCTCACCCGCCGCGACCTGTTCGACCTGGGAAAACACGCGAAATCGCGCGGATTAAGAACCGTAATTTCGACCAACGGAACTTTAATAGAC
>JAKPTH010000220.1 GCA_029571125.1 bacterium | reverse complement strand
TTTTTACAATCAATTTACTAAAAAAATAACAAAAAGTCAATAAAATAAGCTGGCGGGCTATGCTTTTTTATTGCAGCACCCGGTTTAAAGGTTGTTTTGAAAGGAATCCAGAACTTCGCATATCCTTTTCGACTGCTCGATGCCTTCGGCGTACCAATCCGTACATATGCCTCCGGCGCTGTATTTTTCGAGAAGCTTAAGGGCTTTCTGCCCGAGCGGAGAAAAACGGCTGGAATATAATGGCGTGCCGGGAAGCGGAAGAAAAAAATGAGTTTGTATGCGCGAGCCGTATCTGGTGTGGATGTCTTTTATTGCGGCGAGCGTCGTAAGCTGCTCCTCCTCCGTCTCTTCAGGGAAGCCGAAGATAAAATCTATGACGGCGGTAAGCCCGTGCCTTTTAAGCGTTTCGCAGGCGTTATGAACCGCGTCGAGCCCGTGGCCGCGCCTTAGCCTGGCGATCCTCCCGCTGTCTCCGGATTGAGCGCCAATGGAAACCCTCTTATTGCTGCAATATTTTTTTATGATTCCGGCAGTCTCGTCGTTGATCGTTTCAGGCCGTGCTTCGGACGGGAATATTCCGTATTCGATATATTTGATTCCATATTTTTCACGAGCGGTTTGCAGCATCCATTCTATCGTATCCGCATTTATTTTAGAAGGCTTATCGGCCGAATAGTGGAAGGCGGACGGACATATGAAACAAAGGCGCTTGAAAAGCCTGCGCCTGTATTCGGCGAAAAACTCTTCTATGGAAGAAAGACTGCGGTATTTAACTTCGCATGTGGCCGTCTGGCAAAAACGGCAGTTGTAAAAGCAGCCGCGCATTATTTCCAGAGGCGGCACCAGAGAGTAAATATCGCCGAACGGAAGATAACGGTCGAGCGGGACGGGACGCTCGTCTTTTACGACCGCTGAAGCGAAACACGACAGGATTTTTTCGCGAAAGCGCGATTCGCCGCATTTTTCAACGGCAAGGCGTAAAAAATCAGGCCAGCTGTTTTCAGCCTCGCCTTTAAAGTTCAGGTCGAACCCCATTTTGACGCCGGAATCCGGGTCGCCGGTAACGTGCGGCCCGCCTGCTATTAAAATGCAGTTTTTACTGAAGGCGGACGGATTGAAACGCTTTTTTATTTCAGCGATGTTTTCGATTACCTCGCATAGAAGCGAGCTCATGAAAGAAAACATAAAAACGCACGGGGCGTCTGAAACGGCCGGACTTTCTGATAAATTACGTATATCATCCCTGGTTTTAAAAAAATGCAGATCGAAATTGCCCGCAAACTTTTCCTTTTCGAGAATAAAAAGCAGGTAAGCCACGCTGAAGCGGTTTACGTCAGTTTCAAAAATTATTAAATTAATTTTTTTCATGATTAATATTTTTTAAAAAGCTTTCCCCATTTGGATTCGCAAAGCCATTTTTGATAGCTTTTGCTGTCCACGAAAGGCCAGCGAAGATAGTCGTGATAGAATTCCGACGCGAATATGAAAAGGTTTACGAGCGGAGTTCTGAAGAAAAAATTCTGGAATTCCTTGAGCGCACCGAACCACAGGACGTCGCCGACGCTGCTGGCGAAATTATCTCCGACGCTGAAATTAAAATTCACGTTTTTTATATCTTCACCGACGATTTCTATGTTTTCAGGCCTGCCGTTGCCCAGGCCGTGTTCGTCAGCGAGCCTGATATAAGCCAGATCCATAGGATTGAATCCCATCATTTTGGCAGCCACCGCGTCTATAGCTACCTGGTCGTCGGAGGCCAGCATATAATCTTTTTCTACCGGAAACATCGTGCGCGGCCCCGGACCGTTTCCGCATGTGGTTCCGTCCATTACGGCGAATATGCCTGAATGTATTTCTTTCTGGATGGCGAGCAGGTCAACCAGCGTTTCGTGTATCCAGGAATGCGTATAATGCCTTCTGGTGTTTAAAAGTCCGCCGAAAGCGTTTTTCATGGCTCCCGTGGTAGTGGTATAAATATGGCATTTTACCGTAGGAAGATGAATGACGTTTCTGCCGAAGAAATAATCCGGCACCATGATTCCTTCCGGAAAAATATCGTGCAGCACGAGAGTTTTAAACTTCGGCTTATAAACGATCCATTTCATGTCTTCGTCCTTGAAATTATAAAGTACGGGCACTTTATATTTTTTAAACAAAGGCACGTATTTATTGAGGTCTTCTCCTTTGAAAGCATTGGTGACTACCGTTTTGTTCTGTACGCATACGACGTCTTTGTAGCCGTGCATTTTAAGAGTGCGCGTAACGCCTTCAAGCTGCCACGGAGTGGTGTTGGCGCCGGGCATGGGAAAATGCCAGGAAATGTTGTCTTTTAATATGGTGCCCGATTTTATATCCAGCGCGCTTTTAAAATCCGCAAGGCACATTAAACGGTCTATGTCGCTTAAAATTGTGCCGGGTTTAACTTTTAATACCGTAACTTTTGATTTTTTCATAATATCTCCACATATTTTTTTATAAAAATTTACCTATTTTAGCATAAACCGGGAAGCCGTGTCAATAAATTGCTTGCTTTTTAAGTAAATGCTTTCCTTGTTTTTAATTTTTCTTTAATTAACGGGCATCCCAGTCGTCGGAGGTTTTTAATATGCTTGAAATATCTTTAAAATCCGGCGGCGAATACATGTAATAGCTTTCGTCTTTCAATACGTCTATTTTAATCTTTAAATATTTGTTAAGAAAAACCCTGAAAGTATTTACGGGAGATATCGAAGGATAAAGTTTTTTATAATCCATATCGTGAAAATATAAAGCGTTTATTATTGAAAATTTTTCCTGAAAATATCTTTTTTCATCAGGTATTATTTTTTCGGCAACGGCTTTGCCCCGGATTTTTTTTCTGATTATAGCCGTGGAATAAGAGTCCGGTCCGTGATCGCTTTGAAGAAAAATTGCGAAAGGGCGTTTGGAATTTGCAATTAATTTGCTTATAAGCTCCTTCAGCTTTTTATTCAGGAATTGAATCTGTTTTTTGTAGGACGCTATGTACATTTGCCCGGAACCTGAAAGTTTTTCTTCATCTAACGGATTTCCTTCTTCGTC
>JAKPTH010000188.1 GCA_029571125.1 bacterium | reverse complement strand
GTCGTTAGAAGAAGAGCCGGTGTAAGGGTCGCCGCCGTCGTCATAGCTGTCGGGGCCTGAATTTGAACCGTTTGACGAAGCGTTATCGCCGTTATCGGGAACGGAAGCGTTGCCGGAGGTTGAACCGTTTGAAGCCGGGTGGCTCTGATGGTTAGACTGGTTGCAGTTTCCGTTTGAGCCGTTATTTGAATGATTGCAGTTTCCGTTATTGGAACCATTGCCGGAATTGCAGTTGCCGTGATTTTCGCCAGAGCAGTTTCCGTTTGAATTTCCGCCGCCGTTGTCGTTGTTATTTCCGTTGTTGTTGTTCGTCTGAGTGGACTGCGCGGACGGTTTCGGTTTAGGCTTTTTGGCGCCTTTATTATCGGCGGCCGAAGCTGCCGCGAAGTTAGCGAGAAGGAATATCACGATAGTGAGAAGTGAAAAATATTTTTTCATTACTTACCTCCATTTATTTTGTGAAAGATTTTATTTTACATAAAAAGCGGTTGAATGTCAATAAAAATTTTTTAAAAATATTTATTTTCAGGCCGGCTGATTATTTTTTATTGACAAAAGCTGATTATTTATCTATAATAGACATGATTATTATATCAGGAGGGCAAAATGTTTTTATTAAAATCGAAAGCTTTTAAAAGTCATTCAATCGCGGTTATCATTTTTATTTTCACGCTCGTGTTGAGCGGCGGCGCTTTCGCGGCTGAAAAAGTCAGCCTCGAATACAAATACAAACCGGGCGATAAATTCAAATACGATATAACCATGAACGGCACTACCGTTATGGAAACCGCCGGCAATAAAGGCGAAGCGCCTGTCGATGTTAAAATGCAGGTAGAGCAGAGCGTTTTATACGTCAACAATAAAAACTCCAATATAGACATTCAAACTAAGATACTGTCCGGTAAAGCTAAAAACGCCACCGGCGCATATGAAGATCTTAAAAACGTCGGGAACACCGTATATATGACCATAACCAAACGCGGCGAACTTTTGGGCGCGACTTCCTACGATTCAAATTACGATCCTATTTCGGTTTCTATAAGCTTTCCCGAAGGAATGGTCGAAGTCGGTAAAAAATGGTCGACCGACGTTAAACAGCCCATTCCGATGAAAATCGAATACCACTTAAAAGAAGTCAGGCAGATAGCCGGCCGCAAATGCGCCGTCATAGACCAGAACATCAGCGTCGGCCCCGAAGTTAAAACGATCGACGCTAAAGGCTCGGGCAAGATATATTTCGATATCGAAAAAGGCCATATAGTAAGGGTAGAAACTCAAAACGATATGAAGATGGACCAGGAAATCGAAAACGACTCGCCCAACCTCGGACCGGCCGTTAAAAAAGTTAAAACGACGGTCAATCTCAAGACTAAAATGGAACTCGTAAAGTAATAATAAATCTAAAAATCAAGGCCGCATGTTTTTCCGACAATGAATTCAGGGATATTATGCGGCTTTTTTAATTCAAAAGTTTTGGAATAAAATGGCAATCGATTTCGATAAATTAGAAAAAAATATTTCGGGCGCTGCGGCCGACGCCGCAAAGCGCTCGGCGTTGGCCGAGCTTGCCGACTCTAACGAGCCGCGCGCTAAAAAGATACTGGAAACGCTGGCGCGCGATAAGAGCACCGCCATAAAGCTTCTGGCTTCGTCTTATCTCAAGAAAAACTTTTCCGACGTCGCGTCGGCCGCGGGCCAGCCTTCCGATAATTCCCACGGCCACGCCGCCCAGCAGGTAAAAC
>JAKPTH010000142.1 GCA_029571125.1 bacterium | reverse complement strand
AAAGCCCGGTGACGTTCGCCAGATACATAGGCCAGGAGAGCGACGAAGAGCGCAAGGAAATATTGGCTAATCCGCCGGACATACTTTTAACGAACTATGTAATGCTCGAATTATTGATGACCCGTTTCGGCGAGCAGGAACTTATTAAACGCGCCGAGGGCCTTAAATTCATGGTGCTCGACGAACTTCACATGTATAGAGGCCGTCAGGGCGCGGATGTGTCCATGCTCGTGCGCCGCGTCAGGAGCGCCGCTAAATCGCCTCAAATGCTGTGCGTCGGAACTTCCGCGACGCTCGCCGGTGCCGCCGATTTTGAAGCGCAGCGCGTTGAAACCGCCGCCGTGGCGTCAAAAATATTCGGAACGGATGTTTTACCAGAAAGCATCATCAGCGAAACGCTCTGCCGCATTACACCCGAACGCGATGAAAAAGACGAATCGTTTAAAAAAAGCCTCGTTGAAAGAATCGATAAAGGCAAAGCGCCGAAAACTTTCGGCGAATTTATCGCCGATCCTCTATCTTCATGGATAGAAAGCCGTTTCGGCATTAAAAAAGAAAACGGAAGGTATGTCCGAAACCAGGCGGTCAGCATTTTTGGCGAAAACAGCGCGGCCGCTGCACTTTCTGAATTATTGAAAGACATCGCGAAAATCGACCCAAATACCTGCGGGACCGCCATAAAAGAGCAATTCCTGTCTAGTTATTCGTGCAAAAGCCCCGAATCGGGAAGGCCGCCATTTGCTTTCAGGCTCCATCAATTCATAAGCCGCGGCGACACGGTATATTCTTCACTCGGAACCGCGGACGACCGCCACCTCACGCTCAACGGTCAAAAATTCGTTCCGAACGACCGCGAAAAAATATTGCTGCCTCTCGAATTTTGCCGTGAATGCGGCCAGGAATTCTATTGCGTGTGGCGAACGAAAACCGAAAAAGGCGGTTATAAATATGTTCCGCGCGAATTTTCAGAGCCGGCCCTGGATGAAAACGATGTCGCGGGCTTCCTGTTTATAAGCGAAGAAAAGCCCTGGTCGGACGATATCGCGGACAATATCGAGCGCCTGCCCCAGGACTGGGTTGAAGAGCATAAAGGCGAATTGCGGGTCAAAAAGAGCCATCAATCGCGTATTCCGATTAACGTAAAAGTAAGGCCCGACGGCGTGGAAGCTGAAAATGGCCAGAATGTGGCTTTTATTGGAACGCCGTTCAGATTCTGCCCGCATTGCGGCGTCGGATATTCGATGCGTATGCGCTCGGATTTCGGTAAACTCGGAACCCTCACCACCGAAGGCCGCAGCAGCGCCATTACGCTTTTATGCCTTTCGACGATACGCCATATCATGAAGGAAGCGAGCATAAAAGCCAACGCCAAAAAACTTTTGAGTTTCACTGATAACCGCCAGGACGCTTCCCTTCAGGCGGGACATTTTAACGACTTTGTCGAAATCGGCATTTTAAGGTCGGCCGTTTACAGGGCGCTCCTGGCTGCCGGCAAAAACGGAATCAAATACGACGACCTGGCTAAAAAAATATTCGATTCGGCCGGTTTGAGCCTTAAAGAATATGCGGCGGACCCGACGGTTAAATTCAACAAAAAAATCGAGGTGGAGCAGGCGTTCCAGAACGTCATCGGCTATAGAGTTTTCAGGGATCTGAAAGACGGCTGGCGTATAACGATACCCAATCTCGAATACTGCGGCCTGCTCAAAATAGAATACCAATCGCTCCGCGAGCTTTGCGAATCGGAAGAAGAATGGCAGAACCTTCATCCGGCGCTCGTTAGCGCAAGTCCCGATACGCGGTATAAAATATCGAAAATACTGCTCGATATGCTCAGACGCCAGCTTGCCATTAAAGTCGATTATCTAGACCGCGCGTATCAGTCGAAGATCAAAATGCAGAGTTCGCAACAGCTTATCGATCCATGGTCGATAGATATCGCCGAGGATCTCGAATGTTCATGCCTTGCTTTTCCCAGGCCGACGACCGGCTCATACGATGATAAAGAACATCTGTTCATTTCAGCGCGCGGCTCTTTCGGCCAGCATATAAGGCGTCCCGAGTCGTTTCCGGAATATAGCGAAAAAATAAGCGTCGAAGAAGCGCAGAAAATATGCGTTCAAATTTTCAAACCGCTCCAGGTCGCCGGCCT
>JAKPTH010000113.1 GCA_029571125.1 bacterium | reverse complement strand
ATGCGCCAGGCCGTCTGTTTCTATGGCGTGATCTTTCGGCGAGATTTTCGAAAGCCTTTCGTAAAGGCCGCGTCCGACGTCGATTACGCTGTTTTTTCCGCCCTGGCCGTCGTCCGCGGTTTCGGGATTGGACGGATCGCTTACCCATACCGCGCCGTTTATCACGAATTTATACTGATGGTTTCCGGCCGGAATTTCGAGGCTGGTTTCCCATACGCCTCCGGCGGTTTCTTTCATGGGCGCGGCTTCTTTATTCCAGTTATTGAACGTTCCCGCCACGCATACTTTTTGAGCGGCCGTGTTGGGCGAATATGAAAATTTCACGGTTTCGCGTTCCTGCGAATACGCTTCTGCCGTAAAAAGTATGGATATCGTTAAAAAGATCGAAATGAAAGCCGCGCATAGAGCGGCGATTTTTTTTTGCCAGCCTGGAACTTTTATCATCGACAGCCTCCGTGAGCTTTATTTTTCTTCGTTATCTTTTTTGTCTTCTTTTGCAGCGTTTTCGTTGTCTTTTTTATCTTTTGAATCGGCATCGGCATCGCCGGAAAGCGATTTTTTGAATTCCCTGATGCTCTTTCCGACGGCGCCGCCGATGAGCGGCAGTTTGTTGGGCCCGAATACGACGAGCGCGATTATAAGTATTACTATTAACTCAGTTGTGTTTAAACCGAACATTTTTCACCTTCCGTATAATTTAATGGCTCTGCAGGCCGGCATTCGAGCGCGCTCAGGCTTTTCCCTTGGTAATATCCACGAGCGCAATAAGATTGTCCAGATCGGCCCGAGCTTTTTCGGGAGTATATTCCGATTTTATGTCCACCCTTTTAACGAGCTTGTATTCGTTGTTGGTCATTTCAAAAAACAAAAAAGGAAAGAGCTTTTCAAGCGCATCTTTGAATCTGGCGTTTATGGTTTTTTGCGCTTCGGCCTGCGGGGCGTTCTGAATGACATATTTCGAGTCGAACTCTTCGTCGCCGATTTTTATTTCAGCGGAAAGGCTTATCTTATCGAGCAGCTTGCTGACGACGTTTTCGGGCCTGAGCAGCAGCTTATGAGGCGGCGCCATATTCACTTCTAACAAAAGTTCCGAAGCGTCGATGAAATCGACTTTAATGTAATGTTTTTTATAGTCGGCGTACAATCTCGAAAACGGCCTCGATTTTACGTCCGTGATATTTCCCATGCCGTCTTCCTTGATGATCTTGCCGCCGGTCAAACCCTTTAATTCTTCGAGGAATTCGATGACCGTCATATAAACCTCCAATAGTGTATTTATTATAAAATTTCGCGGTATTTATCCGGCTTATTTTTCGGCGGGCTTAGATTTAAAAAGTTTTTGCGCCCCGTCGCCGCCTTAAGCTGAAAATCCGGTTTTAACGAGTTTTTTAAACTCTTCGAGCCTTTCCGACGCGATATTTCCGCCCTGGGAAACCAGAGCGCTTCCTCCGCCTTTTATGTTAAAAACCGCCGTTATTTCGCCGAAAACTTTTTTGACGTCTCCGGCGTAAGGAGCGGTTTTTCCTATTACGAAGCGGAAAAAACCGGCGGCCGGGTCTCGGTTTATAAGCACGAATCCGAAACTTCCCGGGGCCTTTGAAAAAATCTGGCCCATCCGCGTGAGCTCCCCGAATTCCGTATCCGCCGGTTCGTGCCAGTATATTCCGTTTTCGATATATTTGCCTTCGCTCAGCCGTTCGGCGGTAGCGTGGCACAAAAGGTCGGCCAGCTCGCTTTTTTTCTTTGCCAGAGCTTTGTTTTCAGCGTTCAGCCTTTCTATAGATTTTAAAAGGTCCGAATAATCGATGCTCAAATATTCGGAAGCGTCTGAAATAATATAATTTTTATTCCTGTAATCCGCCAGCGCCTTCATTCCGTTCACGAATTTGATTCTTACCGCGTTGTTAGCCTTCTGCTGGCCTATTATTTTTATGGCGCCCGCCTCGCCGGTGGAAGAAAGGTGAGTTCCGCAGCAGAGAGAATTATCGTAGCCTTTAATCGAGACCAGCCTCACGGTGTCGTCTTCCAGTTCGGGCGTCTTTCGTAGATTGTAGGCGCCGAGCTCTGTTTTGGGCGCGAAAAACGACTCTATTTTAAGGTTTTTATGTATTATCGAATTGGCAAGAGTTTCCGCCGCATCGAGTATCGCCCTGTCCAGCCTGAAATTCTTAGCGTCTATACGGCCGTGTTTTGAGGTTACCGCCAGGTCGATGGTCATGTAATCGGAGCCCATGTGCATGGATTGCGTGTGCAGATCGGCCGTTTTTATGAAGGCTTCCGACAATATATGCTGCGCGGTGTGATCCTGCATGTTTTGAAAGCGCGCGTCGAAATCTATTTCGCATTTTACGGTGTCGCCGGCGGTTATGTCAAGGGCTCTTTCTAGCCGGTGAACTATGACGGTCTCGCCTGACGGCGATTTTTCTTCGAAGACGCTCTCGACGCCGATGCCCTGCACTGCGCCGCGGTCGGCCGTCTGACCGCCGCTTTCCGGATAAAAGCAGGTCCGCTCGAGTATCAGTTCGGTTTTTAAGCCGTCGGCTTCACCGTAATTTCGCGCCGAAACGACGGGCGATTCGAAAGTGGAAAGATAGGGGTTTTCGTAATATAGTTTGACTGTGGCTGCCATAAAGCTTCCTTTTTATTATTGAAGTTTTCGGGTAAAAATAAAAGCCCGCGGTTAAAAATCGTTTTACGGTTTTTAACTTTACGGGCTTATTATATTATATTATTTAAAAAGTTGCAAGCGCGCCGGTTAAATTTTACGCCGTTTTTCCATACTCGATGGGGCGCGCCGGCCGCGAAGATTTAGCCGGCCGGGTCGAACGCGATTTCGCCGTTTTTGAAAGAGCATTTCAATTTCTGGCCTTCGTTTATCGATCGTCCTATAATGCATGCTGCAAGAGGGCTTTTTATATGCTTTTCCACAGCCCTGTTGATCGGCCGCGCGCCGTATTCGTCGCAGTATGCCTCGCGCGCTATATAATCCACCGCGCTTTCGTCGAAATCTATCGTTATTTTTCTGTCCTCTACGAGCCCGTTTACTTCCTGCAGCCTGAGCCTGATTATATTCCGAACCGCCGACTGCGAGAGCGAGTTGAAGAGGATCACTTCATCGAAACGGTTAATGAATTCGGGTTTGAAGTATTTGCCGAGCTCCCGCATTATGTGCGCGTTTTTTTCTTCGGCGGAAAGCCCGCTGTTGGCCGAAAGCCATGCTCCGGCGATATTGCTGGTAAGTATTATAACCGTATTTTTGAAATCGACCGTCCTTCCTTTATTGTCGGTCAGCCTTCCGTCGTCGAATATCTGCAGGAAAACGTTGAATACGTCCGGATGGGCTTTTTCGACTTCATCCAGAAGTATTACCGAGTACGGCCTTCTTCTTACCGCATCGGTGAGGTAGCCGCCTTCGTCGTAGCCGACGTAGCCCGGAGGCGCGCCGATAAGGCGAGCCACTGAATGCTTTTCCATATATTCGGAAAGGTCGATCCTTATCATGGCGTGTTCCGAATCGAATAATTCGAACGCAAGAGTTTTGGCGAGTTCGGTTTTTCCGACGCCGGTAGGGCCTAAAAACAAAAATACTCC
>JAKPTH010000109.1 GCA_029571125.1 bacterium | reverse complement strand
TTTCTGGATAACGTTGATAAAATAGCGGCGCCGGCTAACAACGACTTTATCGCCTTCGCGTTTTACGCCGGCTATTGTTCCGACGTCCTGGCGGTGGCGTACGAGCCTTATCACGAGCTTGAAATAAAAAGCATGATTCAGCAGGGCGAGGCTTTTTACGGCGCGGGTTCGGAGCCGCATTATCTTGCGTGCATGCCCTCGCTTATGGACTCTTTCGCGCCCGGGTGCGATTTTCAGAGGACGCCGACTTACCGTGAATTTTATGAAAGATTAAATGCCGCTCAAAGCGTTATTCTGGATATCGATCTGGATTATTTTACATATCAGTCGCCGGACGATGCAATATTTATTCGCCGCGCAGAAGATATCAGAAACGTTTTTGACAAGATAAAACCGGCCTTTTCGGAGCTGCTCGATAAAGTTACTACCGTGGCGGTCGCGCGTGAAAGCGTTTGCTGCGGCGGAACGGAAAATGCCTCGGAAATAAAGGCGCTTTTATTCGATATATTTAAGCAAGAGTACGGCTTGAACTTAAAGGCTTAAATTTCAGGCCGGAATTTAAATTAAAATGCTTGTTCAGCGGTTTAACAGACGCGGGCTTTTCGGAGTTAAAGCTTCCGGAAATATTTTGACAATATAATGGAACTTTTTTGAATTGACCGGCGTATAACTAATAGCGGCCGTAAAATGAGCCGCCTATAACAAAAAATAATTAAAATAAATAAAATAAAAAGAAAAGTTGGTGGTAAGTATGTTTACTAAAGATAGACTTAAAATCTCGAACGGCTTTTATGCCATATTCCTCTTTCTCGTTTTAATAATAGCCACTCAGGCGGCTGCTTCCGATATTCAAAATGTAAGCAGCTCGATTTCCAGCGACAGCATCAGCGATCAAAACCTCGCTAAGGGCGGCCTCGTTTATAACTGCGGCGGCCTCAACGTCCGTTCCGGACCGGGAACGGATCATTCCATAATCGGCGGCCTCACCCCGGGCGCGGGCGTTTCTATAATAGGCAAAGAAGGCAAATGGTATAAAATAAAATATAACGGCTCTACCGCTTATGTTCACGGAGATTACATCAATACGGCCGGTTCGTCATCCGCCAAAGAAGAAAGCGCCAGCGGCAGCGGCACTGTTCAGGTTTCAACGTATCTTAACGTCAGAACCGGTCCATGGGGCGATATAATAGGCAAGCTCTACGGCGGCGCTAATGTTGAAATAACCGGCAAGTCCGGCGACTGGTATAAGATCAAATACAACGGCTCCACGGCTTACGTGCATTCCAATTACATTAGCCAGGGCGGCTCCAGCCGCACCGCCGCTAACGATAATTCGTCCTCCAACGATAACTCGTCTTCGGGCGGCAGCGCTTCAGCTTCAAAAATAGTCAGCTGCGCCGAACGCTATATAGGCTCAACGCGCTTCAGAGGCCCCGAAGTTAATTACGGCAACCTCGCATGCGCCCAGTTCGTATCCACCGCTTTAAAAGACGCGGGCGCCGTCAGCCGCGTACAGCTCGGAGTCGTAGGCGTTGTGGCCGATTTAAAATCCCGCGGCTGGAGAGAAGTTTCGGCTCCCCCGTTCAAGCCGGGCGACGTAGTTACCTGGAAAACTTATGACAGAAGCGGCGACGGCGTTAAAGATAACGACACCCATATCGGCATAATGGGTAACGACGGCCAGGCCATCTCCAACTCTTCTTCTCAGAAGATGCCGCGCCGCCACAGCGTATATTACGCTCCGATATGCAGAGTGTTGAGGCAGGCGTAAGTAGTTTTATAGGTTTATAAAATAAAACATAGAGGTGCGGTATGAAAAAAATTATCGAAATGTCCAAAAAAATATTATCGACGGCGGTTCTGGCGTCTTTCGTATGCATGAGCGTTCCGGGCGCAGATGCGATCGGCTCGCCAATACAGAACCTTCAGAAAAACCTGGGCAGGGGCACTGCCGTCGAAGGCGCGAAGGCGCCCAAGAAAAAATCGGCTTACAGCGTAAAGAAAGTCAAAGCTTCCAAAAAAACGAAATCAAAATCGGCTAAAAGCCGTCCCGGAAGCGGCGGCGGAAACCTCGGCGACGCGGCTTACGAATCGTCGTCAAACGCGGCTCCGGCCGCGATGGCATCGGGCGCTAGCGGCCTTGCGTCAAAGATAGTCGGCAGCATCAGAGGGCTTCTCAATTCCACGGCGTTCCGCGGCGCCGACGTTAAAGGCGGAAAAGTGGCATGCGCAAAGGTAGTTTCCACGGCGCTCAAAAACGCCGGCGTTATAAGCCGCGTCATACTCGGCGTTCCCGAACTGGTATCCGAAGTTAAAAGAAAAGGATTCAAAGAAGTGAAAGCCCCGCCTTTCAAGGCCGGCGATATAGTCACCTGGCGCACCTACGACCGCAATAAAGACGGCAAAAAAGACAACGACACGCACATAGGAATCGTCGATAGCAACGGCCAGGCTATCTCCAACTCGTCTTCGCGGAGAATGCCGCGCCGCCACGGCGTTAATTATGCCCCCATATGCCGCGTATTGAGAAAGGCATAACCAAATCGAATTATTACGAATATCATAAAAACAGCGGTTGGATATAAAAATAAAAAATGAAATATGATGCCGTAAAAAATATATAAAAACCCAGATATGCCGGGCGTTGCGATGCGATGCCCAGCTTTTCTTTTTATGGTTTATCCGGCGGATGAAAAATATTCGCAAAAACTTATATCGATAAAGGAGAAAAGATGAAAACAGATTCAATTATTAACGGTAAAAAATTTTTTTTATCGCTCATGGCGGCGGCCGTTTTTGCGGCTTCGTTCGCTTTAATGGCGCCGGCTTCCATGGCGGCCGATTTTAAAGATTTTAAAATTTCATTCGGAACGTCAGAAACCCAGGTAATGTATTACAACCACAGGATAGAAGGCTTTGAAGAACCCTACTCCATGGGGCCTTCGGACTTCTGCGTTATGGAAAACGGCGCCGTCGCGGTCCTCGACACTTTCAACAATTCGGTTAAAGTGTTCGGCGCTGACGCTAAATTGCTTGAAACCGTAAACGTGCTCGAGCTCGTGAAAAAAGAGCTGGCCACTTCTGAAATAGCCCTTTCGGCTATGGCATTCGTAAAATACGATCCGGCCGGATCGGAATTTTATGCGGCCGACGCGATAAGCTCTAAAATTTTTCATATATCGGGCAAAAAACTCGTCAAATCTTTCGGCGCCCGCGGCGAAAAGGCGTTCGAGTTCGTTCAGCTCGAACAGCTTTTCCGGACGCCTTCGGGACTTATCCTGGCCTGCGATTACGCTAAAAATAAAGTGGCTGTATTCAGCGCGGCCGGCGAAGGCGTCAAGGAGTTCACCTGGAACTTATGTTCCATATTCGCCGACGATAAGTATATTTACTCGATCAATCCGCAAGCCAATAAGGCCCTGGCTTTTTACCGTCAGGAAATCGAAACGGGCGCGAGCTCGATGCTTTTTGCCATCCAGGTACCGCATTTCAGGATCGCTAAAATAATCGGAAGCGATAAAGCCGGAAATATAACTGCAGCGTTCTTCGACGATTCCATACAGCCCCGACTGATGCAGGAGAACAAAGAAGAATATCCGGCCGGATACTACACCGTCGCCGCAATATCGGCCAACGGCCAGATAATTCAAACCGAAACCGTTCCGGTCTGCGCTCCGCTCGGCAACCAGTTCTACTACAGCGTCAATGAAAGCAAGGCATATTACCAGAACTATAACTCGGACCGCGCGCCCGAAGGCGAATATAAAATATCGCCGGCCATGCCCGGATTCGCCGCCGGTTCGAAAATAAAGGCCGCTTCGCCCGAAAACATAACTCCGCTCAAAAAGGCTGTGACTAAAATCGAATACGGCGCCGAGGCAAATAAAATTTCCGGATCGCGCGCGGAAATAGCATCTAAGCTGCCAGTGCTCCGCTGCGATAAGGCCGGTTACTTTTATATACTAGACCGTATCGCCGGCCGCGTTATTTGCGTCAACGAGGAATTCACCAGTATAAAAGCCGTCGAAATAGCTAAAAATATAAAGCAGGAAGGCGAAGCGGCTAAAAA
>JAKPTH010000089.1 GCA_029571125.1 bacterium | reverse complement strand
TAGTAGTGGAGTTTTACAGCCCACATGTACTGATGGAAGGTTTTGGAGTCGAGCCCTGCGCCGTAGGTAGCTTTCTGCGCCTTAAGCATGATATCGCAGAAATCGTCGGCCGAAAGTTCGTTGCCCGCGCGCCTGTCGAACACTTCTTTTTCGAAAAGGAAGCGCGAGTGGATATCGACGATAAGCTGGCTTGCGCCTATCAGCTGTGTTTCAAGCAGCGCGAGCTTTTCCGCCTTATCGGCGTCCCGGAGCGCGGCGTTTAAAATGATCGTTTCGCAGAAAATCGAAGCGGTTTCGGCGAGCGTCATGGGCGTGGAACGCTGCGTCATCGTGAGGCCTTTCTGGCATTCGTTATGATACGCGTGGCCCAGTTCGTGCGCTATAGTTAAAACCTGCTCGAAAGAGCCGTCGAAGTTGCATAAAATCCTTGATTCTTCTGTTTTGGGAACCGGCATGCAGAACGCGCCGCCGCGTTTTCCGTCGCGCGGATATACGTCGATCCATTTGTTTTTAAAAGCGCGCGCGGCGAGGCCGCCGAGATCTTTTGAAAAAGCGTTGAAATTGTCCACTACGAATTCGCAGGCTTCTTTATAGGTGAAACGGCGTTCTGATTTTCCCGCCGGTGCGAAAAGGTTCCACCACGAAAGTGATTTTTCTTTGAGGCGTGAAGCCTTTTTCTTGAAATATTTTCTGAACATATCGAACGAGCTGGTCATCGCGGCGAGCAAGGCCTTATGAGTTTTTTCGTCGATCCTGTTCATGTCCAGCGAATGATGCGTGCAAGATTTGCGCCCGCGATGGATATTAAGCGTTATATTGTGGCCTTTTACGCCGTTAAGGGCGGCGGCCAGAGGCTCGCGCGCAGATTCCCAGGCTTTTATTTCAGCTTCGTAAGCGGCTTTTCTGGTTTTTTCATCGGCGCTGTAGGCGAGGTTTCTGATCTGCGCAATGGGCATGGTTTCGGTTTTGCCTTTTATGGTTACGGGCGCTTTAAGCTGCGAGGATACGACGCCCTGCAGTTTTGAAAAAGCCTGACCGCCGCTTAAGGCGAGCTCCGCGGCGAGGCGCTCCTTTTCTTCGCTCATAAGGTATTTGCTCTGCTCATAAGCCTCTTCTAAATAAAAGCGGTGCTCTTTTAAGGTTTCATTGAGGGCGCAGAGCTTTTCGAGGTTCGGCCCGACGGTGCCTATGAATCCCTGAAGCATCACGTCGAGATTTTTAAGGGCGACTCCGATTTTTTCGAGTTCGGAAGTTTTTTGAGCGGCGAGTTTGTTGTACGAATCGGTCGAGTAATACGAAAAAACGAAAGCGTCGAGGGTGGTGTACATCATAAGGGCTTTATTCATAAGTTCGACGGCGTGGGCGAGTTTGTCGGCGCAGGCCGCGTCGGCTTTTATTTTTTTAGGATCGCCCTTGGTTATGCCGTTGTTATGGAAATATTGGCCGGCGCTTTCTATTAGCTTCTGAAGGAACTGCCAGTCTTTTTTCATGTCGGCCGTTTCAAGGCCGCGGTATACGTTTGAAAGATCCCAGCGGATATCTTCGCTGACGTTTTTTTTCATTGAGAACATCTCCCGTCATAATATTTTAATTTTTTTGAATATTCATGCAATGGTGTAATTCCTAGTTTGTAATATTATACAACATTATTTTTATTTTTCAAATAAATTTTTGAAATGCTCTAATATTTTATTGACAAAATCAAAGCTTTATGTGATTATTAATTGAAAATCAAGCCGGAAAGGGTATTTGAATGTTAAAAAACGAAAGCGTAAAATACAGAGTCGGAATAATTTGCCCGGTGAGCCGCGAATACGAAGCGTGTAAAAAGAGGCTGGAGCTGGGCGAAGAAACCGTTTACAACAAAAAGAAAATCGCCCGCGCCTTCAAAAATGGCATTATGATAACCGCGGTTTCCGCCGGTTTCGGCAAAATAAACTGCGCGTGCGCAGCCGGATGGCTTATCGGCGATTTAAAATGCGATATTCTTATCGACAGCGGATCCGCCGGCGCGCTCGACGAACGCTGCGCGATCGGCGATATAGTTTTCAGCGAAGCGGTTTACGAGTACGACATGCTCCCGGTCGAAAAATTTAAAAAATTCAAAAGCGAGCTCACGAGCGTCACTTCGCTCGAGGAATTGACCGCGGTCGAAGGCTCCGCGGATATTTTTGCGCGTTATGTAAAACTCGCGGAAGCCGCGTCGGGAGGGACGGTCTTTAAAGGAAACTGCGCCTGCGGAGAAAAAGACGTAAATTCGGCAAGGCTTAAAGAAACACTTAAAAATTCATACGGCTGCATGATATGCGACTGGGAAAGCTCGGCCGTCGTTAAAACCGCCAATCTGCGCTCTGCCGATTGCCTTTCGATCAGAAGCGTAAGCGACCATGCCGACGAAAATATGATGAAGGATTACAGGGCCAACGCCGACGGCGCTCTGGATAAATTATACGAAGCCGTCGCTATTTTTATATACGGCGGCTGGATGCAAAAATTATTCGAACGCAAAAATTCATTTTTTTCGATTTGACATATAAGAAAAAATAATATATAATTCAATCGACTTTTTTAACGTTAAAATGAAAGGGTGAATTTAATGGCTCAAGTTATATTGCAACAGGTGACCAAAAGATATGACGGAAACAATGAATACACTATATTCCCTACCGATTTAAGCATTAAAGACAAAGAATTTCTGGTTATGGTAGGCCCTTCGGGCTGCGGCAAAACAACCACGCTTAGAATGATCGCCGGCCTGGAAGAAATCACCGACGGAAAGATTTTCATCGGGGAAACGCTCGTCAACGACCTGCAGCCGAAAGACCGCGATATCGCAATGGTTTTTCAGAATTACGCGCTCTATCCCCACATGAATATTTTCGATAATATGGCATTCGGCCTTACCCTCAGAAATTTCGCGAAAGAAGAGATACAGAAGCGCGTCGAAAACGCCGCTAAAATACTCGATCTTACCACTTACCTCGACAAAAAGCCCAAGCAGCTTTCGGGCGGCCAGCGCCAGCGCGTCGCACTGGGCCGGGCTATCGTGCGCGATCCCAAAGTCTTCCTAATGGACGAGCCGTTGTCGAACCTGGACGCCAAGCTTCGCGTCTCGATGCGCGCCGAAATCAGAAAACTCCACAAACGCCTCGATTCCACGACCATATATGTTACCCACGATCAAACCGAAGCCATGACGATGGGCGACCGCATAGCCATATTCAACAAGGGCCGCATACAGCAGGCCGACGAACCTCAAAAAGTTTACGATCATCCGGCCAACAAATTCGTCGCCGGCTTTATCGGCTCTCCCGCGATGAATTTCATAAAATGCACGGTTAAAAACTCCGGCGGCCAGAATTACGAAATCTGCGGCCTCAACAAGGAATTTGCTATAAAATACGCCGACAAAGACAATAAGCTCGGCAAATACAACGATAAAAAGATGACGCTCGGCGTTCGTCCGGAAAGCTTCGAGCTTTATAAAAACGCAGCCCCTGCGGACAATCTTATAGACATAAACGCCGATCTCGTTGAACTTCTCGGCAGCGAGCGCTATGTTCATTTTAAAATAGGCGACGATAACGCCGTGGCTAAGTTCGAGTCCGGCTGCGGAGTTCATGAAAGCGACAAAATCAAAGTCCGTGTCATTACCGAAAAGATACATCTTTTCGAATGCGATACGGAAGACGAAAAAACGGTAGTCTAATTTTCATAAAACGGTTTTCATAAAATACGCGGCGCGGCAACAGCGCCGCATCATTATTTTAACGACGCCGTAAAAATGTAAGCGAAACTGGAGACGAATATGAATTTTAAAAAAATATCGACGGGTTTTATATGCTCCGCCATTGCCGCGCTGGTTATATTTTCGCAGTGCGCGGTTTTCGCGGCCGGGCTCGAAAAAGCTATACCTGAAGACGCTTCGGCGGTCCTGTTCTTAAATTATTCCAAAGATAAGTTTTACGAAAAAAGCGTTAAATTCTTCAATCAGATAGCCGCTCTCGAAGATAAAAAAGAAACGGACGTTTTGCGTGAAAAAATGGGAATCGCTTTTAACGACCCGGTCTTTCTCGCATCCATTTCTCAGGTCGCGGCGGTTTATTTCGACGATATGAAAAAGTCGCCTCTTTCCACCCAGGAAGTTCCGCTGGCGATAGTTCTGAAGATGGCAAATAAAGAAGCTTTTATGATAAATCTGCAGAATTTCAAAGCCGCCGTTTCAAAGGAT
This sequence comes from bacterium, assembly GCA_029571125.1. Taxonomy (GTDB): domain Bacteria; phylum Muiribacteriota; class UBA9980; order UBA9980; family UBA9980; genus UBA9980. Next base: position 11,267 of record JAKPTH010000089.1, on the reverse strand, counting down.
TCGCCCGATAACGAATACAGCCTGTTCGTGCGCAAGGATTCAGTAGAAGTCGAAATAGTCGAGAAAAAAGATAAGACGGAGCATTTCGCGTTCGTGGTAGCGGACGATCTTTTAATTGGCGGTTTCGGCGCGAAAACAGCCGTTAATTCCATAAACAAAGTGCTTAACGTCATCAAGAAAGGCGAAGGCGGAATCGACGGATCGGCTAATTATAAACAGGCCCTCTCGGCGATATCGGCCGACGTTCCTGTTTATTTTTACCTCGACGGCGCTTTCGTTAAAAAATACGCCGCGGAAGAAAGCCTTCTGCCCGATCTCGACTACGTTAAAAGCGTCTGCTTTTCATTTAACGCGGCGCAAGGCCGTTTGACGGTTGACGGCGCGATAATTACCGATAAAGAAAATCCCAAAAACGCTTTCGCGAAATATTTCACGTTCGAAGGCGCCGAGCTTAAAGCGCCCGCGATGCTTGACGGCGACACGGTCCTCTACATGGGCGGCCGTATGCACCTCGATCCTAAAGTTATAGCCGAAGACAAGGATTTAAAAGACGTCAAGCAGCAGATAAAAAAGAACCTCGGCGTGGATTTCGAAAAAGACATCATGCCATGGGCGGCCGAAGAGTTCTTTTTCGCTTTTTCCAGCTACAAGGCCCTCCCGCTGCCGGTAATGCCCGCTCCCAAAATATATTTCGGCATAAAATCCAAAGACAAAGAGGCGTGCGAAAAGTGCATGCAGCAGATGCTTCCGGCTCTCGAACTCAAGGACCTCAAAAAAGACACCATATCAGACGTCAATTACTATTTTTCGCCCGTTCCCACTCCCAACAATATAATGCCCGAATTCGGCCTGACTCTGGCGTACGTAAACGACTTTTTGATATTCGCCTCGTCGAAAGACGCTCTGAATCCGCTTATCGCGGCAAAATCGAAGCCCGAAAAATCGCTGGCGGCTAATAAAGATTTTATGGCCGACCTGGGTCCGCTTCTCAACTCTTCAATATTTTCGGCTTATTTCAATAACGCGTTAGCTTCCGACCTTATATTGAGCGTTCTGCAGTTTTCTCCGGAACATAAGCTGGGAGAGCTCGAAACCGACGTTTTAAAACTCATAAACGGCGTCGCAGGCGGCTTCACTTTCAAGGACGCCGCGCTTAAATTCAGGATCAATCTAAGCGTCAACAAAGAAATGTATAATAAGATCCTGAGCCCCGAATGGATAAAAAAATCTGAAAGTTCCAAATAAATTCTTGCGGGCGGATGCATCCGCCCGCGCTTTAAACATACGAAACCTCGTGGTAAAATAAATATAGTGAAAGGATTGATCGTTAATGTCAAAAATTAAAACCGCGCTTTTACTGACGGCCCTTCTGAGTTTTTTGAGCTTTTCCGCAGCCGCTTTCGCCATGCAGCCCCTTGAAGAATGCCTTCAGCACATACCCGCTTCGTCCATATTCATGGTGGTTTCGCAAAACGGCTCGCAGGCTTATGAAAATTATCTGAAATTCGGCTTCAATGAAGCTTTTCCCGATTTGAAAGCGCTTATCGATAACTACGAAAAAAAATCGCAGGTCGCCCTCGGCGAAGAGCTGAGCCAGACCAATTGTTATCTTATGGCTTTGAGCGAAGTGAATCCGGTGCTTCTCAGCTTCGAATTCATTACGGCTTTATCTGTCAAAGATATCAATAAATACAATAAATTAATCGACAAATGGGTCGAAGCTTATCAGGCTAAAAGAATAAAAGTCACTACCATCGAAGGTCACGACGTTTTTTCCGTGTCCTCGCCGGAAATCAAGACGCCTCTTTTTTACCTGGTCGCTTCGAATATAGTCATTTCTTCCAACAAGCTCGAAGGGCTTTCAAAAGCGCTTGATTTAAGGGCCGATAACGCTAAAAACTTCCTGAAATCCATACACTACCAGCAGATAAAGAGAAAATACGACATAGATTCCAATCTTTATATATGGATTTCGGGCCGCGTCATTTCCGAATACCTCAAGCTTTTCGGTTCGGCCAATCCGGCTCTGGTAGCTAATAAGGGTGAAACGATGATGAAAGTTTTCAACTATTTCACCGAAGGTCTCGAATTTATCGCATTGAAAAAATCAGTCGGCGAAAACGGCATCGAAAGCGACGTATTTATATCGTTGAACGAAACGGTCGCAAAGGTCATCAAAGCCAGGCTCAATTTTTCGAAGGGCCTCAAAAAGCTCAGCTATGAAGGCATCGAATTCAAAAGCCTCAAGATGATACCCGAATTCTGCGACGCTTTCGCCGCAGCGCATGTTATTCTTCCTCCTTTCGAAGAACTCATGAAAACTAACAATGCCAGAGTGGCTAATTTCGACCTTAACCAGTTCAACGAAAGGCTCGTTAAAAAATTCAAAGCCGGCATCGATACGCTTTTATATCCATGGGTCGGCGACGAATATTTCGCAGCGCAGTTTTCTGGAGTGCAGGGCTATATGGCCGGCGTTAAAATAGCCGATATGGCTAAATTCGAAAAAGCTCTCGCGAAAGTCGAAAATAAATTATATTCCACCAATTATCGCGTAAGCGTTTCAAAATACAAAGACATAAAAATCAAAACGGCCGTCAAACGCGTCAAAAAAGGCGAGAAAAAAATAGCCAACGCTTATTTCGTAATAGGCGATTATGCCGTTATGACATCCAACCCCGATATGGCCAAAATCATAATCGAAACCTTCAACGACCAGCTTCCTTCGGTACGCGCTTCCAGAGGCTTCGTCGACGCCTGCGAATACGCTTCGGGCAATAAGTACAAGATAATTTCATGGTTCAAGACGGACAAACTTCTCGCCGAAATTCTTCCTTTCCTTGGCGGATTCGTCAATGTTTCCAACGTTGACCTTTCCAAGATCCAGCTTAAAAACACCGGCGTAATAAATTACGTAACCAACGGCGGCCAGCACATAAAGATAAAAACATCTTATTAGTTTATTCTGATTTTTTAATATAATTCCATCATGGGGCGTATTTGTTTTTTATGAATACGCCCCTATTTTAAACGGAACGGTGAAGACGATGATAAACATTATACAAAAAGGCAGCATACGCTCGATCAATATCAGCGCGAAAAAGGGCGTTAAAAAAACTCCCGTGGAAAACGCGGTTATAGATTCGGAAGGAATAAAGGCCGACGCTCACGCCGGCGCATGGCACCGTCAGATTTCTCTTCTGGCGGACGAGTCGGTGGACAGGATGCGAAAAGTGGCCGCCGATATAGCTCCCGGAGATTTTGCCGAAAACATAACCACCCGCGGCATCGATTTCAAGGGCGTTAGAATAGGCCAGAAAATAATGATCAACGATAAAGTGTCGCTCGAGATAACCCAGATTGGCAAAGAATGCCATGACTTTTGCGATATCAAAAAAAAGGTCGGGTATTGCGTAATGCCCACGGAGGGGATTTTCGCCAGGGTCATAACCGGCGGCGGCGTAAAAATTGGAGACGAGGTAATAATATATGAGTGAAACCAGAGAACTTAAAAACGATATGATTGAAAATCCTTTACAGGAAGAAAAAGCGAAAGGCAAAAAAAAGAAAAGCGAAATAGAAAGCGAAATCGTAAAAGATTACAATTACGCCAGGAAAATATCGTCGGAATTGAACGTGTCGCAGCAGCAGGCCGAAGCCGCTCTGGAACTAATCAAAGACGGAAACACCATACCTTTTATAGCGCGCTACAGAAAAGAGCAGACCGGAAATCTCGACGAGACCGTGCTCAAAGATATTTACGACCGTTATGAATACCTTCTCAGGCTCATGTCCAGAAAAGACGAGGTCGTGCGTTCTATTACCGAGCAGGGCAAAATGACCGACGAACTTTTTTCGAAGATAATAGCGTGCGATAAGATGCAGCTGCTCGAAGACCTTTATCTGCCCTACAAGCCTAAAAAAAGGACGCGCGGCACGATAGCCCGCGAACTCGGCCTCGAACCGCTGGCGGTCCTTATAGAGGAGCAGAAAACCGAAACCGGCTCGGTTAAAGAATATGCCGAAAAATACGTGGATGCCGCAAAAGGCATTAAAGACGCCGACGCGGCGCTTAAATACGCGCTGGACATAGTCGCCGAAAATGTTTCGGATAACGCCGAATTCAGAAGCGCGGTGCGCGAGTTTTACAAATCGTGCGGACTTATTTATTCGCAGAAGAAGGAAAAAAAGCAAAAGAAAGAATCGGCCGAAAAAACAGGGGAAGAAAGCCAGGGCCGCGAAACCGATTTCATAAAAGGCAAAAAGGCCGATCCGCTGGATTTTCAAAACTACTTCGACTATAAGGAGGCCGTTTCAAAAATTCCGCCGCACAGGGTGCTCGCGATAAACAGAGGCGAAAACGAAGACATACTTACCGTTAAAGTAATGCTTGAAAGCGAAAACGAGCTCAAGCTTACCGAAATCTCAAATAAAAAATTCATAAGAAATCCTAAGTCTATATTTACGGCCGATTATATGGAAGCCGTCGCCGACGGCCTTAAAAGGCTCGTGGTGCCTTCGATAACCAACGAAATCAGGAGCGAGCTTACCGATGCCGCCGAATTGCACGCTATAAAGATTTTTTCTAAAAACCTCGAAGCGCTTCTGCTCCAGCCGCCGCTTTTCAACAAAGTGGTCATGGGCGTCGATCCGGGCTTTCGAGCCGGCACTAAAATTTCGATAGTGGATCAGAGCGGAAAATATCTTGAATACATGACCATATATCCGCATCCGCCGCAAAACGATTCCGCGCGCGCGAAGAAAATCGTCGCCGCTCTCGTTAAAAAGCATAACGTGGAACTTATCGCAATAGGCAATGGAACCGCTTCGCGCGAAACCGAAGCGTTTATAGCCGAGACTATAAAAGAAGAAAAGCTTAACGTTAAATTCGCCATAGTATCCGAAGCCGGCGCCTCTGTCTATTCGGCAAGCAAGGTAGCGACGGCGGAATTTCCCGATCTCGACGTTCTGGCCAGAGGCGCGATATCCATAGCAAGAAGAGTGCAGGACCCGCTTTCGGAGCTGGTTAAAATAGAGCCCAAGGCCATAGGCGTGGGCGAATACCAGCACGACGTCAACCAGAAGCAGCTCAACGAATCGCTGGAATTCGTCGTGACTTCCTGCGTCAACAGGGTAGGCGTTAACCTCAACACCGCTTCGTTCATGCTTTTAAAGCATCTTTCGGGCTTGAACGAAGCGCAGGCGGTATCCATAGTTAAGTACCGCGAAGCTAACGGAAAATTCACCAGCCGCAAGGCGCTCAAGAAAGTGCCGAAAATCGGCGAAAAGGCTTTCGAGCAGGCAGCCGGATTTTTAAAAGTGGCCGAATCCGTTAATATACTTGATAATACATGGGTGCATCCGGAATCGTATGAAATCGCCCAAAAAATGATAGAAACCGCCGGCCTGGATTTTTCCGGGCTTAAAGGAGCGCAGGGGCTTGCGCGTGTACGCGAAACGTTTTTAAAGATAGACGATAAAAAAATCCCCGAACTCGCCGCCGGGCTTTCCATTTCAACGCAGCTGGCTTCCGATATAGTAAACGCGCTCAAAAAACCTGGGCTCGATCCGCGCGAGGAGCTTCCGCCGATAATGCTTAAATCCGACGTTCTTTCGATAAGCGATATTAAAACGGGGATGAAGCTTACCGGCACCGTCAGAAATGTAGTGGATTTCGGGGCGTTTGTCGATATAGGGATTAAAAATGACGCTCTGTGCCATCTTTCGCATTGCGCCGACAAATTCATCAAGCACCCGCTCGAAGTGTTGAAGATAGGCGACATACTCGAATTCACGGTTATAGCCATCGATATGGAGCGCGGCCGGGTTTCGCTTTCGCTTAAGAAAGAGCCTTTCGCCGAAAAAGGTTCAGATAAAAACCGCGTCGGCCAGGCCGATTCGCGCGGCGGTAAAAAGTTCAATCCGCAGGGGCGCGACGCTAAAGACTACGAACGCAGCAAAAGAGACGATTTTTCATCGGTCGAAATAAAGTTCGGCAAGCTCAGATGAGTACGGGCAAAAATTACGCCGCGGTTCTGATGTATCATCATATCGGCGATCCGCCCCGCGGAGTTAAGCTCTGGGCGCTTTACGTTTCGCGGCTTAACTTCGCGTTCCAGATGTGGTACTTAAAAAATGCCGGGTTTAACGTCATGGCGCTCGAAGATATGTGCGCCATGGCCGCGGCCGGGCAAAAAATTCCGCCGTACAGCGTCGCGCTCACGTTTGACGACGGGTTCGCGGATTTTTATATGAACGCATATCCGGTGCTTAAAAAGTACGGCTTTCCGGCCAGCGTTTTTACGGTTACCGGCCAGATAGGCGTTAAGGCCGCATGGGAGGGAATCGAGCTTACCGGCACCGGCGAGTTAATGACTGAAGAGCAGATGCGCGAGATCATGACAAATTCGCGCGTCACTTTCGCGCCCCACACGGTTTCGCACAAAATGCTTTCCAGGCTCGATTACTCATGCGCCGAGGCCGAGATAAAATCTTCGATAGACTTCATAAAAAAGCTTGGCGGCCGCGCGCCTACGTCATTTGCGGCGCCTTACGGCGATTACAATTCGCAAACACTTGAAATATTAAAAAAGCATAATATATCCTGCGCGGTAACCACCGACAACCGCGCGTTCGAAGCCGGTAAAGACGGCCTTCTCGAGGTTCCCAGAATAATTATCCGGCGCAACAACCATCCGCCCGGATTCATATATAAATTATATCGAATATTCAGAAAAGGTAGATGACTGAGGCAATAATTAAAACGGAGTGATTTGAAAAAATGTCGAAATCCAGCCAATCTTGCGAAAAGATATCGATAAAAACCCCTGCGGACATTGAAAAATTAATAGGCTCGATGAGTCTCGACGAAAAAATCGGCCAGCTTTTCATGATAGGCGTTCAAGGCGCCGAGCTTAACGACGACTCTCGTGATATGCTTCAAAATTATAACGCCGGCGGCGTCATATTATTCGCCAGAAATATCACCGGCGGCGGGCAGGTAAAAAAAATGATCGCCGGATTGAAATCCTGCGCTAAATACCCTCTGGCCGTCTCTATAGATCAGGAAGGCGGCCTGGTGCTAAGGCTTACCAGCGGCGCCACGGTTTTAGGCGGCAATATGGCTCTTGCCGCGTGCGGCGAAAAATTATACGACGAATATTGCCGCGAGTGGGGGCGGATTACGGCCGAAGAACTTCGCGAATTGGGATTCACTTTAAACCTCGCTCCCGTGCTCGACGTCAACGACATTAAAAACCCGGGCATCGGCGCGCGCGCTTTTTCGGACGATCCGGCTTTATGCGCTCGCCTCGGCGCCGCTCTCGTGAAGTCAGTCCAGCTTAACGGGATTTCGGCCTGCGCCAAGCATTTTCCCGGTAAAGGCAACGCGGCGGTGGACGCCCACCTCGATCTTCCGGTAATAGACAGGTCGCTCGACCAGATTAGAAATTTCGAGCTGGTGCCGTTTAAAAGGGCAATGGAAGCCGGCGTCGATGCCGTGATGACCGCGCATGTGGTTTACAGGGGAATCGAAGGCGAAACCCTTCCGGCGACGCTTTCTTATAAAGTGCTGACGGGCATTTTAAAGGACGAGCTCGGGTTCGAAGGGCCGCTTATTACCGACGACATGGAAATGGGCGCGATTAAAAACTATTACGAACAGCACGAGGCTTGCTTTAAATCTTTCATGGCCGGCGCGGATATAATTCTCATATGCCATACGAAGGAACTTCAAATTAAGACCATGAATTACTTCAAAGAAAAATACATATGCGGCGAGCTGTGCGAAGAAAGGCTCAACGACGCCCTGACGCGAATATTTAGGATGAAATCGCGCGCGGAAAATTTTCACGCTGCCGGCGGCTTTCTTCCGGACTACCAAAAAAATTCGGAGTTCGCTCAAAAATTGGCAGATTCGTCGCTCACTCTGGTTGGCGACGAGCAAGGCATTTTAAATAAAATACGTTCGGGCGAGCTGGAGTTGAAAAAAGCTAAAAAATTGTTTTTAATCGAGGCTAAATTTTCGGCCATAACCCAGGTCGAAGATATCGAAGAGGAATCTCCGCTCGCCGCGCTTATTAAAAACGAGCTTAAAACTTCGGATACCGAAATTATCAATGAAAAATTCGAAGTCAAGATAGATTCGGCGGGAGCGCGCATGCTTCTGGAGTCTCTTGCGGCCCGGGGTCTTGGCGAATCGCCGGCCGTCGTGGTCACCTACAACGCGCATATTTTTTCGGGCCAGATGGAACTGGCGTTCGGGGTTACTGAAAAAGCGGCGTATTCGGTGGCGGTCGCCGTTCGAAATCCTTACGATTTGATGGGCGTGAGCGGCAAAGCGTGCAAACTGGCTACTTACGGATTCCGCAGAAGCAATATGCGTTCCGTATTTTCAACTCTTTTCAGGGGGCTTAAACCGTCGGGTACATTGCCCGTAAAATTCATAAAAAAATAAAATAGCGATATAAAAAAACGATAAAAAATTGATTTTATCGTTTTTTTATTGTATAATATTTCTAACATGTCTCAAATATAGTATGAAGTATGTTGAATAATTAGAAGGAGAGTACCATATGGTTAAATTTAACGGGTATTATTCAGGGAGACAATCGGCTTTTTCGTTGTTTTCAAGAGTTACAATGATGGTTCTCGTTTCAATACTGCTGACGGCCGGTTCTGCATTTGCCGCTCAGGATGTAGTTTTTGATGAATGCCATGCGCAGACGGCCGGCAATGCCGACTGGACGACCACCGGCGGTTTTTCCGACTTTGCGGATGTTTTCAAGCAGATGGGCTTCAACGTAGTGGCGGCTAAAAAAGAGATCAGCGCCGACGTTCTTAAAAATGCGGCCGTACTGGTTCTTTCAGAGCCGAATTCCGTTTACGGCAACTCGGAGAAAAAAGCTATCAGCGATTTCGTAAAGCGCGGCGGCGGGCTTTTTGCGATTGCCGACCATAAAGGCGCGGACAGAAACAACGACGGCATCGACGCTATTGGCGTTCTCAACCAGATAATACCGGAATTCGGGCTTTCTTTCGAAGTAAACAGCATTTCAGAATTTCCCATACCTATAAACAGTTCGGACGACGAATTTTTAAGAGACACCAAAACCATGGGCACGTGGGCCGGAACCACTGTCGTGGCTAACTCGCCCGACGCGAAGGCGCTCATCCAATCCCGCAAACAGGCCGGCCGCTTTTTAATAGGCTATTCGGCTCCTAAAAACGTTAAGGGCCGCGTTGTCGCTTTCGGCGACAGCTCGGTTTTCGACGACGGCACGGGCGCGCCCGGCAACAAGCTTTACGACGGTTTTAACCGTAAAGACTGCTCGCATATCACGCTTACTAAAAATGCGATAGATTTCCTCGTTAAAAACACCGATACGCTTATCCGCGGAAATATCGCTAAAAATATAACTGAAAATGTTTCCAAACACTATGATCCCGCGCATATAGGACATTCGCATCAGGCGCCAGACGGAACTATGTATCATCAGCCCGGCGATATGTACCCCGGTTCGCCCGGAACTTATCCCAATAGCGGCTACCCTTCGCAGCCCACACAGCCTACTTATCCTTCGCAACCCACTTATCCTACCCAGCCTACGTATCCGCAGCAGCCCACATATCCGACGTATCCTCCCGCTCCGCAGTACGGAACCGATCTCGCTCTGTATCAGCAGGGATTCAAGTATTTCGGCGAAAACAATTTCCTGATGGCCATGGATTTCTTCAAGCGTCTTACCAGAAACTATAAAAACTCTCAGTATTATGAAGGCAGCATGTTTTATCTCGCGCTTTGCTATAAAAATACATATAACTACAGCGAAGCTATAAAGACTTTAAAAACCATGATAAACGATCTGCGTTATTCGCCCAACAGGCCGGGCTGGTTCTTTACCGCCGGCGAAGTATGCGAAGCCGGTTATCAGTTCGCCAACGCGGCTAAATGGTATGAAAGCTTCCTCAACGAGCATGCGGCTCATCAGAGAGCGCCCGAGGCTCTTTTTAAAGCGGGTCAGGCATATGAAAAAGGTTATACCTATAAAGACGCCGTAAGAATTTACAGACGCCTTACCGCTTCTTATCCGTACTCGCCGTTCACTCAGATGAGCTACGAAAGGCTTTCAGCGTTAAGCGTTTACGGCTTCTAAAGTAAAAATTAAGTGACTCGATATTAAAAAAGGGCCGTACACTTACAAAGTACGGCTCTTTTTTAATAAGATACCCAAATATTTTTTTGGTTTATAATTTGAACTTATCTTAATTGCTCTTGAATCGGAAGAATTTATAAAGAGAGTATTACGAGATGTTAATATATAATTCTTTAATATTCTGTTGATTTTTGCTTTTTTTTTTGCTATAATTGTTTTATAAATATAAAAATTAAAGTAAGGTGTAAGCCGTGTGCAGCGATAAATTAGAAATAAGCGAATTCAATCTTGAACAAATCATATGCGAAGTAATCAGTATCACTAACGTAGATGCGATGAACCGTAATATCAAGCTTCTTTACAATATTGACGGCAGGCTTAACGTCAATATTTTCACCGATTCCAATAAGCTGCGCTACGTTATTTTAAATGCGGTGCAATATGTAATAAGCACTTCGGTCAATAGCGCCGCGATTGATTTGAATGTAATAGTCGAAAAGCAGAACTCGACTAATATCACAGTCAGGTTTGAAATTAAAAACAGCTCGAGCAGGGAGGAGATAAGCGGAAAACTTATCAATGCGGCTTCGGGTGTTCCCTCTATCGAAGACGAGCTTATCAATTCGAACGATCTTGTAAAAAAAATGGGCGGCGGAAAATTAAATATAGCTTACGGCAAAAATCCTGATAATATCGTTATCAGCTTTGTTTTGGATTTTTTCAAGGGCGGATTCATAACCCTTATTAAACCCAATGAAATCGGAACGGCCTTAAGCGAAGAATTTGACGGAATCAAACCGTGCAAAGTTCTTCTGGTAGAAGATAACACTTCTAACGCCCAGCTCACCATAGAGTTGCTTACGCAGTTTTATAATCACGACGTGACATGGGTGGAAAACGGCCTTCTGGCCGTTGAAGCCGTTCAAAAAGAACGCTATGACGCTATTTTAATGGATATCCAGATGCCCGTTATGGATGGGTTCGAAGCGTCCAGAAAGATCCGCGATAAAGGCGACAATACTCCAATCATAGCGCTTACGGCGGCTATAATGCCGTGGTCTTACGACGAATGTATCAACTCGGGCATGGATGCATTTATATCAAAGCCGGCCG
>JAKPTH010000074.1 GCA_029571125.1 bacterium | reverse complement strand
CGAGTCCATAAAACACTTCGCTATGCCTGATTTTACGGGTGGCGGCGTTCCGGCCGTTACTGCGCAAGAGCTTTTTGGACGCGCCCGCGCGGAAAGCGGCGCATACCAGTATATGATACTTGCCGATGACTCTGCAATCGGCGAGTTTTCGATACAGATCGATCCGCCGCAATTATTTAAAAAGGTCAAAAACACGGGCTGGATAGGCATCACCATCGGCAGGCCGGAATTTCGGGGCCGCGGAATAGGAAGAACGGCTATAGGGTTTATCGAAGATGAATGCAGGAAACTTAAATTGAGCCGGATCGAACTAGGCGTTTTCGAGTTCAACCATAACGCGATCAGGCTGTACCGTAGTACGGGTTACACCGAGATAGGAGCTATCGACAAATTTACTTGCTGGCAGGGAAAATGGTATAAAGACATCCGAATGGAAAAATATTTGTAAGGCTTGATTATTTTAAGCAAATTTGCCGAAAATTCTTTAGTTTTCTACTTTCACTTTATACTCCGGGCATAATAATTTTTTTTATCAGCCGCAGCATGAAGACGCTCCCCCGGAGCAATCGCAATCAGGTTCGGTCCCGTTCATTATCCCGTTGATCACGGCTATGGCGCAGCCCACGCCTTTTTTTACGCTGACGGCCGCGGCGGGGCAATTTTTAGCGCAGGCGCCGCATTCCATGCAAGAGTCTCTGTCTTCTATTTTCGCCTTTTTTTCGTTCGTGGAAAAGACCGAATGCGGGCATACTTCAATGCAAATGCCGCAGCCGGTGCATTTATTCGAATCGAGTTTTACCGTGCTCACATTTTCAAGATGTTTTAGTTTCATTTACCGTCACCTTCTGTCAATCTAATGGTAATAAGCGCCGCCGCGCCGGCTATGAACGACGCGAGCGCGGCCGGGAGAAATTTTCTTATCTCTTTTTCGGTCGCCGATTGCGACGTGAATGTGGCGGAACCCGTGAAATTCAGTCCCTGATAAGCTGAAAGAGACCCGGAAATAAGCAGATGCGCTATCGCTTCGGATGTTTTAAAAGAAAAAGCCATGGCGGAAAAAAGCCAGCCCGCCGCTCCGACCGCGAATCCTTTGATTGCGAACGATCTTGTCGGCAGCGCCGGCAGAAAAGCCGGAACGAGAAACGTCCCGCCCGCTATGGCCGCGAGCGCCGGCAGAAAATCCCTCATGACCGATTTAAGCAGATTTTTCGGGCGGGATATCGCATGGACGGCGAAAATGACTATGAGTATTCTATAAACCAGCCTGGCGGCGGTCTTCCATTCAACTAAACTGACTTTTAATCTGTCGGCGAGGCCGAACTCGATATCCCGCATATCGGGCGTCTTTACAAAGCCGTTTTCCATATAGCGTTTAATATCCTTTGAATATACGGGCCCGTATTTAATCGTGAATCCCGTTTCCCGCCGCGCCTGTCCGGCGTCTATTCCGACGGCGCCTAATTGCGGAAGGATGATTCGCCTGTGGCTGACGATTTCTTCAAGCTTCACAGCTTTTATTAGCCTGTTGAGTTCGGCGTTCCCAAAGCTGCCTTTGCCCGCCGCGCACCATACGTTGACGCCTTTAGTGTCCAGAACGAGTATCCAGGCGCCGAGGCCTTCCAGTTCTTTTCTCACGGAATCGAATGTCAGTTTATAGTTGGCCGTCACGAGAACGGGCGAATCCTTATCGGGCAGTCCTATCGCGTAAAGCCCCGGCTTGATGAAGTATTTCATTCTTCCAATGCCGAGCCTTGCCTTAACCGCTCCGATGGTGTCTTCAAATTTTATTTCATGCGTCACGAGCGGTATTTTTCCGGCGGGCGTGTCTATAAAGCCGGCAATAAAAGAGTGATTATCCGAATTTGAGCCTTTTAAAAATTTATTTGCTTTTTTCATTCTGCGCCTCGAATTTATTTGTGTATAACCGTTTAAGCGTTAATAATGTTTTATTATACACTTATTGCGATCATAAAGTCAACGGCTATTTTTAGTTGTTTGCGAAATGTTCGTCGTAGAGTAATTTAAGGTCCAGCGCGCGTTTTTTAACCACTTCCATGCGGGCGCCGGCCGCGATCACGCGGTACATCGTGCCTTCTTTTTTTGAGTAGAGCGTCGCTATCATTTCGAATTCCGCGTCGCGGAACGTTATCCAGGCGAGCTGCGCTTTTTTCAGCGCCGCCTGCGATTCCTTATCGACCGCGCCCATAAGCAGTTTATAATATTTATTGAGCTCCGCGTCCCACTTTTTTTCGCCCTCTTCGGTCGCCGCGATCATTCCGGCGGTCGAAGGGTCCTTATCCATGGCTTTTTCGACGAATATATCTATTTCATGCTTTGGAGTTTCGCTTTCTCCGGCGAAGGCGGGCGCCTTATAATTAATGATTATAAAGGCTGATAAAATAATGGCTGCAAGCGCCGTTAACATTGATTTGAAAATGCGCATTTTTTTCATAATATTACACTCCGTTTTTTTTATTTATTGCTTACTAAATTAAGTTATAAAAAATATAGCGGACTGCAGCTATTCGCCGGGCTTCCAGCTTTTAACGATTTCCTTCTGCAGAGCGGATTCGGGAGACGCGATAAAATTGTTGCTGATATTGGCTCTCAGCTCTTTTATTTTATCGATGACGCTTTCGCCCGAAGCGTATCCGTGCCTTACCAGATAACAGCCCACTATCATGCCGGTACGTCCGATGCCGCCCCAGCAGTGGACGTAAACGCGTTTGCCCTCGCTTATTTTTTCGTCTATTTCGTCGAGTATTTCTTTTATGAATTCGCGCGGCGCTATGCCGAAATCCTTTATAGGATGACGATTTATGGTAACTTCGACTTTCAGTTCGACCGCGGCTTTTTTTAAGATATCCTCGTAAGGCGCGAATTCGCTGTAATATTTATCGCGCTCGCCGTCTTCCATAAGATTTATTATATGGCGGATGCCGTATCTTAAAAGATACGTTATTTTCTTGCGCGCTATCGCCGGGTCTATGTCTCCAGGATAGCAGCCGGCCAGCAGATGCTCGTGGTCGGCCCAGTAAGAGCGGTCGAACGGGGTTTCGGTTATTTCGTCGATGTCGATGTCTTTCATCGTTACTTTACCTTAAAGCTTTTTTATTTGCGCGGCTGAACGTACGGTTTATTTATTGCCGCGCAGGTCGATATCTTCGTTAATGAACGCTTCTAAGGCCTTAAGTTCCGCTTTAAGCTCGCCGTAAATTTCGCGGACCTTGCCGAAATCGCTTTGCGCGGTTGTTTCGAGCGTATCTGCCAGCCCGCCGATTCGCTTGTAGCCGAATGTCATTGCCAGTCCCTTGAGCGAGTGGGAAATTTTTTTTATTTCGCCTGCGTTTTCTTCATTTATTAACTTGCCTATGGCGTTGATGAAATTACCGGCTTCTAAAAAACTCATATCGACGAATTCTTTAAAGACCTTTTTATCATTGTACGCTTTCGCCATCAGACCGGCTTTGTCGAAAACCACGATATTGTCGTCTATATATTTTTCCCTGGCCGCCGATGGGCTGCTGGCGCCGGGGTTGAAATATTTTACGAGCGTTTTGCGTAAAATTTCGGATTCTATGGGCTTGGTGATAAAATCGTCCATGCCAGCAGCCATGCACCTTTCTTTTTCGCTTTTTAAAGCGCCCGCCGTTAAAGCTATAATAGGAACGCGCCGCGCCGATCCCGATTCGCGGCCGCGGATAAAATTAGCCGCCTCGATGCCGTCCATTTCAGGCATTTGAACATCCATTAAAATAAGATCGACTTTTTTCTTTTCGATTAGTCCTATAACTTCGTTTCCCGTTCTGGCTTCCAGTAATTCGGCGCCGGGAATAATTTGTTTAATCATGGTCTTAATCAGCGCCATATTCATTTTAACGTCTTCGGCGATGAGAACGGTCCGGCCGTCTCCCGCGACGCCGGCGGCCGGCGCTTCGTCTGCCACGTCTGCGGAGGTTTTGCCGTTTTTTTCTTTCTTGTTGATATTTTTCAATAGTCCGAATAATTTTTAAGCTTTTACGGGTTTTACAAGATTGAGCTTCACTCCGAGTTTTTTGCATTCATCGTTAATGGTCAGGTCCTCAGACGAGCTGTGCAGTAAAATTATGGGAAATTTTTCCGGCGTAAGGTCCAGTTTTTCCCTGACCATCCTTATCACTTCGATTCCGTTTATATAAGGCATGTTATAATCTATGATCATCAGATCGAACGGTTCGCTTTCGAGGGCCTTAAGCGTTTTTAAAGCGTTGTCGCAGCTTGCGTATTCTACTCCCCAGTGCTTGAAATTATGCTCTAATATAAGCCGGTTGTTGGCGTTGTCGTCGACGATAAGGACGCGCTTTACGGGGAGCGTTTCAAACGCGTTTTCTTTGATTTTATTATCATACGCCGTTTCGATGGAAAAAAGAAAAGTGGAGCCCTTGCCGTATTCGCTTTTAATTTCAATGGCGCCGCCCATCTTACGGGCAAGCAGGTTCGATATGATCAGGCCGAGGCCGGTGCCGCCGAATTTGCGTGTGGTGGAGCTGTCGGCCTGTGAAAAAGCCTTGAATAATTTGGCCTGCTGCTCTTCGCTGATTCCTATTCCGGTATCCCTTACCGAAAATTCGTATCTGCCTCTGCCTTCGCCGCAGCCGATGAACTGGACCTTGAGTTCCACTTCGCCATTTTCGGTGAATTTGACGGCGTTGGTCATAAGATTTATAAGGATTTGCTTTAATCTTACCGGGTCGGCCTGCGCCATCCGCGGAATGTCGGGCGATATGTCGAGCAGCAGTTCCAGGCCTTTTTTTCCGGCGTGGAATTTAATGATATCTACGGTTTCTTCCATCATTTCGACTATATCCGTATCGATAATATCAAGCTCCAGCTTGCCCGCTTCGATTTTTGAAAAATCGAGGATATCGTTGATGATTCCCAGCAGAGCTTTTCCTGATACGTTGGCGTTGTCGGCATACTGCTTTTGTATGTCGTTCAAAGGCGTTTGAAGCAGCAGCTCGGTAAAGCCTATAACGCCGTTCAGAGGGGTGCGGATTTCGTGGCTCATATTGGCCAGAAATTCCGATTTCGCGCGGCTCGCTATTTCGGCAGCTTCTTTTGCAAGAACAAGGGCTTCCTCGGCTTTTTTCTGCGCAGTGATATCACGCGCGTTGCCAAGAATTCCGTTGATTTTTCCTGTTTCGTCACGCAATATAACGCTGTGCGACATATGCCACACCCATGAACCGTCCGAGCGCCTTACGCGGTACTCGATGCCTTCCGGCCGCGGCCGCGATTCGACCATGTTCCGCAAATACTCCATGCAGGCGCTCAGGTCGTCGGGATGGATGAAAAGATCGATCGATTTGCCCAGGACTCCGTTCACCGGATGACCGAGCCGTTTGGTCCAGCTCGGAGAAACGTAAGTGAACGTCCCTTCCGGCGTTAATGTATATATTATGTCATGGCTGTTTTCAAGCAGGATTCTATGTTTTTCTTCGCTTTTGCGCAACGCATCTTCGGCGCGTTTTTTTTCCGTAATGTCGCTGTTCGAACCGGCCATGCGGTAAGGGGTTCCATCGGCTCCCCTTAACGCTTCGCCTTTGGCGAGGATCCAGCGAAGAGTGCCGTCTTTATGCTTCATGCGAAATTCCAGCGCGTATTTCGGGATTTCGCCGTTAAGATAGGACTGGACGGTGGAATTGACCATTTGCAGGTCCTGCTCATAAACGAGGGAAGTGAAAGTAGCGAATTCGTTTTTAAGCTCGTGGTCTTCGTAACCGAGCATTTCTTTCCATCGTTTTGAAATGAAAAGATAATCGGTGCGGATGTTCCAGTCCCATATTCCGTCGCTGGTGCCGTTAATCGCGAGCTCGAAATGCTCTTTAAGCTCGTTAAGCGCCGCCGCCGATTCCTTCTGGCTGGTAATATCCCTCGCCGCCGCATAAATAAGATTGCCGTGCGGATGGGAACGCCATTCTATGGATCTGTACGAACCGTCTTTACATTTATACCTGTTCACGAAGTTCAATACTTTTTCCTGTATCCCAAGCCGGGCCATGGCATCGATAGTAGGCTGGATATCGTCGGGATGTACGAATTCAAGAAATTTTCTTTGCTGCAGTTCTTCGACCGAGTAACCGAGTATTACTTCCCACTCTTTATTCACTTTGATGAAATTGCCTTCTATATCCGCTATGCATAAAAGATCCAGGTTAACGTTGAAAAAATCTTCAAGCTCTATCGATTTTTTCTTCTCGGAGGTAATGTCCGTGAATATCGTCGCGAAAAAGCCTTTTTCATATGAATACGCCTGCACCTGATACCATTTATCCATTGCCTCCGAATACTGCTTTAACTCTTTTTTTCCGCCGTTTAACGCCACTTCGCCGTAAAAAGAAATCCAGTCGAATTTTTCGTTTTTTATGGAAGGCAATATCTGCGTGACCTTCCGGTTAATTATATCGGAAGATTTAATGCCGGTTAAATTTTCGAACGCCTCGTTCACTTCTAAGAATTCGTAATCGTCGGCTTCGCCTTTATCGTTAAAAATCATTTTATGATAGGCGTATCCGAAGGGGGCGTTTTTGATTATATGTTCATAATGATTTTTGCTCATAATACAAGATTAAGAAACTTTAATTTTTCCGGGAATTTTAAGTTTCTTTTTTCGCCTCCTCTTCTTAATGATTAATAACGACGCCGTTAAAGGTCATTTTAGCAAAAAGGACGGTTGCTGTCAACAAAAATATAGGTTCCGTCCGGCCTTAAAACTATTGAAAAAAGACTTATTTAAAGCTTTTTAACGCCGTAAAGAGAAAGCGGCACGGATTTGCCTTTCATGATTACGGGCCCCATTTTAACGAAATCGAAACCCTTGAAATTGAGCTTTTCGATGCCGTTAACGACATCTTCGCTCATTAAAATATCGCTTTGAAAATTTTTTGTTTCGCTTTCTATTCTGGAAGCTATATTGACGTTATCGCCTATGAAAGTGTATTCCATGCGCTCCTGCGTGCCGATATTGCCGGCTACCAGCCTTCCGCGGTGGATGCCGATCCCGGATTTGACCTCGGGATATTTATCGAGCGCGTTGAATTCCCCGAGCGCCTTTTTCATTTCGATAGCCGCCGCTACCGCCGCTTCTTCATGCCTGACGTTGCCGAATATCGGAGCGAAAACGGCCATCACCGCGTCTCCTATAAATTTATTGACGACGCCGCCGTGGGAGTGTATTGGCTTTACCACGTGAGAAAAATAAAGATTTAAGAATTCGACCAGCGCGCCGGCTTCGAGTTTTTCGCTCAGCGGCGTGAAATCCCTGATATCCGAAAAAAGTATCGTCGCTTCAATCTCCTCGCCCATCAGGTTCACCTTTTTTTCTTTGAGCAGTTTTTCAGCTATTTCTATCGATATGAACCTGCCGAAAGTGTCCTTGATCTTTTCACGCTCAGCGAGCCCGTCGAGCATCGAATTGAAATGGCCTTTCAACTGGCCTATCTCGTCCACGTAAAGCACCGAGGATTTGCACTTGAAATCGCCTCTGGCGACCAGTTTCATTCTTTCTATGAGCTTGTTGACCGGGATTATAATATTTTTTCTGAACGAAAACATCGAAGCTATCTGCATAGTGAAAAAATACATGGCGAAAAATGCCGTTATCAGAGTGGGTACGAGCATATCGAAATTATTTAAAACGTCGTAAATCGATGACATGCCGGATAATAATCCCGTGTTGAACGATAGCGGAAGATAAAGGCCTATGGCGGTCGGCGCGATTCCTATGGAGAAAATAATAATGAAAAAGCGGGCGGAAAGGTTTATCGAACTTCCGTTCCTGATGTCGTAAGGCCCGTTTTTTTCAAAAAACGGCGCGGCCACGTATTTATTGATATATTCCTGCGTGAACCCCATCGTCAGAAGGCTCGTGAGCGCGGCGAACATTATCAGCGACACCAGAAAAAGCGTTAACACCGTCGCCGGAATTTCGCCGAGCACGCTATAGCAGCCCGTCAGGTTGAGCGCGAATTTTATCAGGCCGTCGGTCCACACCAGCCCGAGAATAAAAAGCGGCAGGCCGATTATCTTTTTTTCGATATATTTTTCGTTCGCGGCGCGGCCTGAAAAGTTATAAATATATAGAGGCAAAAGATGCAGAGCCAGTATGACGCAAAGCATTAACGTTACGAAGCGCCTGCCGAAAAACAATAAAAAAGGATTTTTTTCGACGGCAACTTTTTCGAAGTTTCTTATGAACGAGATCGAAAAACTGCCGTTTTCACGTCCGCTTATGAGTACGTCCACAAGACCCCTGGAAGTGGACATTTTAAACGCGTAATTATTTGAATCCATGAGCGGATTGCCCATCATCCTTACTCCGCCGCCTTCAACGGGTTTTAACTGCGTTTCGAGCGTGGCCGACGTTTTTTGAATTTCGCCGCCGGACGGGATTGGAAGCTCGTACCTTACCCGGTCGTTTATGATCATACCGAATGTGCGAGCGCCGCTTTTATCGATTTTTTCCTTTTGCTTGCGAGAAATCTGATCTACTATGGATTTTATGCTTTTCGAGTCTATAAGCGAATACGATTCGAAGAGCTGAAGAGGCAGATCGGCGGCCGCTATCGATAATATAAAGCATAAATAAAGCCCGATATATAATTTTTTGTACGCTTGCACGATTTTCATGGTCAATGCGGATATTTTATGAATTTATTTTCGTTCAGCTCTTTAAACGCCAGCTCCAGCTCTTCTTTGGTGTTCATAACTATAGGGCCGCCCCATGCCACAGGTTCTTTTAACTGTTTGGCGGAAAGCAGGAGAAACCTTACGCCGTTATCCGAAGCTTTTACATGGAAAGTTTTGCCCTTATTGAATAATACGGCGTGCTTTTCGGGTATAAGTTCGCCGCTTTCGGCGGCGAAACGGCCCGCGCCTTCAATTATATAAACGAATAAATTGGATTCGGCGTCGCAGTCGAAAGACCATTCGCGCCCTGGCTTTAATTCCGCGTCAAAAAAAAGCGGCTTGATAAACCGGCCTTCGAAAGCGCCGGGCCGGCCTTTGAAATTTCCCGCTATGACGCGCAGCGTGCAGTCGCCGTCTTCGATCACCGGCACCTTATCTTCGGTTATGTCGTTATATTCAGGAGCCGTCATTTTGTTTTTTGCGGAAAGATTAAGCCACAGCTGAACTCCGAGCATCCGTTCCGAAGGTTTCGGCATTTCCTGATGTATTATGCCGCTGCCGGCCGTCATCCACTGGCAGCAGCCGTCGAGTATTTCGCCCTTGTTTCCCAGGCTGTCGCCGTGTTCTATTCTGCCTTTTATAAGATAAGTTATCGTTTCGATGCCTCTGTGAGGGTGCCATGGAAAGCCTTTGACATAGTCGTCGGGGTTCGTCGAATCGAAGGCGTCCAGCATCAGAAACGGATCGAATTCTTTGGTGTCGTGATATCCGAAAACTCTTACCAGCCTTACTCCGGCGCCATCAGACGTGCGCGTTCCGGTTATAACTTTTCTTATAGTACGCATATCGCTCATATAAACCCTCCAGCCCTGAAATATAATTAATTATTTTCTTTTCTCAGGCTCTTTTTTAATTTATCTTTTCTATATTTTGCAGACGCGCTCATGCCCCGTAAAACCGACTCAAAATGAAAAAGAACAAAATCATTTTAGCAGAAAGAAAAACCAATGTCAATAAATATACCCGCTTGACCGGCATAAAATACGTGGACGTAAAAAATTATTGACATGGTTCACGCTGTGTGATAAGATGTTGTTGCCGAATGAAAAATTTCATTCTTTCGCGCCCGTTAGACCAGTGCAAAACGGTTTATGGGTTCAAGTTTTGAATTAATTATATGGAAGGCCGAACTATGAGAATATTGGTCGACGCCGACGCTTGCCCGGTAAAAGAAATAATCGTCACGACCGCCAGGCGCCGCTCGATTCCGGTTTTCATGTTCGCCGACACCAGCCATATCATAGATGACGGCTACTCGACAGTCGTCACCGTCGATTGTCATTCCGACTCCGTAGATTACGCTATAGCCAACAGCATAAAAAGAAACGATATAATAGTCACGCAGGACCACGGGCTTGCGGCGCTCGTAATGTCCGAGCATAATTTCGTTATAAATCCGAACGGATTTATATATGATTCATCTAATATAGATTCGCTTTTGAATTTCAGGCATGAATCCTCGAAGAAAAGGCGCTCTGGAGGAAGGACTCCGGGTCCGAAAAAACGCACGGCCGAAGAGGATGAAAAATTCGAAAAAACTCTTAAAGAATTAGTAGAAAGAGCTGAATGAATAAACATTATAATCAGACGGGAAAAGGGGAGCGTATTTTATTTAAGGAGTGATTTTATGTTGAAAAGACCGGCGGTATTTCTTATTGCCCTGTTTATATGCGCGGCCATGGTTGATCTTTGCGAAGCGAAATCGAGGCGCGCCCGCGATATCGATTTTTATAAAGCGGCTATAGAGACGGCCCGCGAAACCATGTGGAAAACCGTCGCCGGCGGTTTTTGCAGCGGCGCCACGGTCGCCGTCGCCGATGAAGGCGAAATAGTTTACGCCGAAGGATTTGGCGTCGCCGACCGCGCCCGCAACCGCCCGGTGGATACAAACACCCGTTTTAACGTGGGCTCGACCAGTAAAATGTTCGCCGCCGTGGCCATCCTTCTGCTCGTCGATGACAAAAAAATAGCGCTCGACGAAAGCGTGGCGAAATATATTCCCGAGTTCAAAATGAAAGACCCGCGATATAAAGACATAACCTTCAGAATGCTTTTCAATCATTCGTCGGGCCTGCCGGGTTCCACTTTTTATTTCGGCTACGAAACGGACGATAAATTGCATAAATACCTGCTCGATACACTGGCCGGAGCTTATTTGAAACACGCCCCCGGCGCGATGCCGATCTATTGCAACGACGGCTTCACTCTCGCGGAGATCGCAGTGGAAAAAGTTTCGGGCGAAAAATTCGTGGATTTTCTCGCGAAGCGCGTTTTCAAACCGCTCGGCATGAAAAATACCGGCGTTTCGGTCGGCGAAGCTAATGTTAAAAATACCGCCGAACATTACGATATTTCAAGTGGAAAAAAACATCCGCGCGAGGTCGTTATGGTCTACGGAGCGGGCGGGTTTTCTTCAACAGCGTCCGATATGTGCAGGTTCGTAAACAGCTTTTCGCCATACTCCAGGGTGAAGATATTATCAAAACCCTCCACCAGGGAATTGCTGGGCGCGCAGCCCACCATGTTCCCCGTCGATAAATTAAGAGGCCCGATGCTTGCGAGCGCCTTCGGCTGGGACTATTGCAGCCACAGGCAATACGAAGTGCTGGGCCTTCAGGTGCTCGCGAAAAGCGGCGGAACTTCATGCTATAATACTTATATTCAAACGGTCCCGCAGTACGGCGTTACGGTCGTTTATTCTCTTTCCGGCCTTGTTCCGAACCTGGAAGCATTGTCGCGCCCTATCTTAGACGCGGTCCTGCGCTGCAAAAAAATTGCCGTGCCGGAGCCTGAACCGGTCTTAAAACCCGTCGAAGCGCAGCCGGTTCCTGATGAACTGCTTGTGAATGAAGGATTTTATACTAACGGAAACGGCATGATAAAAGTCCGTTTCGATAAAGAAAATAAAAAATGCGATCTGGTTCCGCTCGCCGCTGAAAAAGGCAGAGAGGCCTCTCCGCTTTTATCGCTGGTATATAATTCTGGATACTTCGTCTGCAACGAAAATAACACGAGCCACTACTTCGTTTCGGCCGGCGGCGAAAATTTTATAGCGCAGCATAAAATTCCGCGCAGCGGCGTCGACGGGCTCAGATACCAGAAGATACGAGCGCTCGAGCGTCCAAAAAAATTAGCGGCCGAGCTCGGCGGTAAAAAGTGGCTGGTAAGAAACATGGCCCGCCACGTCGTTACGGATTGCGATATGAATATAGCCGATTCAACCACCTATCCGCAACTTCCGGGATACGTCGATTTTCAGGGGATAAAAAAGATAGAAAGCCCGATGTATGCGAGTATCGCCGCTACCGCTATACGCGATCAGGCTGCGCTGGAACTTATCGGCGTAAAAGACGAAACATGGGTAAAAACCGGCGCGCTTCTTTATTCGCCGGCCGATAAAGCCAGAAAATTGATCGGCGGCGTTAACCGCGTCGTTATAAAATCCGAAGGATTTAACGAATGGCTTAAGGCCGAAAAAGGCGCTATAGTTAAATTTGAAAAGCCCCCGGCCGGAGCCAGGATTATAGTGTACGCCGAATCCCGCGTCATTTACGACAGCGCCGCCGGCGGCGAAGAGCCGCCCGCCAATGTGTCCGGGCGTGGTGCCAGGGAAGGCGCGGGCGCGAGCTTGTACGTTCCCGGCGGCAGTTTTATATTCTTCGCCGGAAATGCCGGCGATATGTTCAAGATGGCCGCTGAATGACAGAAAAAGAATAATCGTCATATCGCCGGAAATTTTTGTGCGGTAGAAAATTACGTCGATTAAGGCTCTTATAAGCAAAAATAAAAATTTGATTGATATGAATAAAATGTTTACATATAATGTTATAGTGCGGTTGACGGCTTCGGATACGGTCTTTTGCGGTAAAAGACGCCGCGGCCGGCCGCAATGTTTTTTATTATAAGATAGGAGTGATCTATGTTAAAAAAAATGGCTCTGGCCCTTGCGGCTCTATTTTTAATATCATTTATGGCGGACATTTGCGATGCGAAAAATTCGCGGGCGAAAGACCGCGACTATTATAAAAACACCATAACCGCGGCTCGTGAAACCATATGGAAGGCTATAACCGACGGCCACGGCAGCTGCGCTTCCGTAGCGGTCATGGACGAAGGCAGGCTCGTTTATTCGGAGTGCTTCGGCGCCGCTGAGCGCGCCGCAAACCGGCCCGTAGATAAAAATACCAGGTTCAATATCGGTTCCACCAGTAAAATGTTCGGCGCAGTGGCTATTTTACTTCTCGTCGATGAAGGCAAAGTGGCGCTCGACGAAAAAATAGTTAAATATATACCCGAATTCAAAATGAAAGACGAAAGGTATAAAGATATAACCGTCAGGATGATCTTTAACCACTCTTCCGGTCTGCCCGGCTCTTCCTTCTTTTTCGGCTATGAAAAATATAACCGGATGCATAAATTATTGCTCGATACGCTCAAAGACGCCAGCCTCAAGCACGCGCCCGGAGCCATGTCCATGTATTGTAACGACGGATTCACCCTCGCCGAGATAATTGTGGAAAGAGTCAGCGGCAAAAAATTCATGGATTTTCTGGCCGAACGCGTTTTTAAACCGCTCGGAATGAAAAACACCGGCGTGAGCGTCGGCGAGTGCGGCCTTGAAAATATAGCAGAATACTACGATATTAAAACGGGCAAAAAATACCCGCCGGAATTCGTTGAAATATACGCTTGCGGCGGCATTTCATCCACCGCCGAAGACCTTTGCAAATTCGGAAACAGCTTCAACCCGAAAAGCGGCCGCAATATATTATCCGCGGCTTCGATCGCCGAAATACGTAAAAACCAGCCTTACCTGCTTTACGATAAACTCAGGCACAGGCCTATGATGAGCGAATTCGGCTGGGAATACTCGAACCTCGACGAAATGGAAGCTAAAGGCATCCAGGTTCTCGGTAAAGGCGGAAATACCATGTGCTATTCGGCCAACCTTCAGATAGCGCCGGACCATGGAATATCCATAGGCGTGCTGATTAACGGCCATATTTCCGGCGAATCGCTTACCCGTCCCATATTGGACGCTTTATTCAAAGATAAAAATATAATGGACGCGCCGCCCGCCGCCGCTAAAAAACCCGTCGAAGCAA
Organism: bacterium; assembly: GCA_029571125.1. Classification (GTDB taxonomy): domain Bacteria; phylum Muiribacteriota; class UBA9980; order UBA9980; family UBA9980; genus UBA9980. Next base: position 2,614 of record JAKPTH010000074.1, on the reverse strand, counting down.
TCAAAGTGCCCGAAGAACTTTTGAAATTCGCCGGAATTTACGCTAAAGATATGGGAGCGTTCAAAGTGGTTTTCAATAAAAATAACGACGGGTTCGAAATGATTCCGCTCCAGCCCGTTAAAAGCGAAAAAACCCCCGACGGCAAAACCGCGGCTCCCGATAAAATTAAAAATGACGGTAAAGAAGATAAAACGCCCGCCGAAGGCGCTATCGCTTTTACATACAACGGCGGAGTTTTTCATAATTTTGAAAAAGACGAAAAATGCTATTTTACCGAAATCGACGGCCGCCAGTATATAGTCGCGCATAAAATTAAAACCTACGGCGTCGATTCCATACAAATGCAAAAATTGGATGAAATAAAAAATCCTGTGTCTTTTAAAATAGATATGACCGACAAAATATGGCTGGTAAGAAATGAAAAACCTTATATACTCGCCGGCTGCATCAATACCGCAAAAGCCGAATTTTACAAAGAACTCCCCGGTTACGTCAATTTTTCCGGCATTAAAAAGATCGAAACTCCCGACTACGCAAGCATCGCCGGAAAGGTTTTCCGCGATCAGGCGGAAATGCGCCTGGTGGATATGAACGGCGAAACATGGATTAAATGCAACTACGGCCTGTGTTCGCCCGCCGATAGCGCCAGGAAGCTCGCCGCCGGCGTTAACAGAGTCATAATCAAGTCCGAAGGCTTTAACGAATGGCTTAAAGTCGAAAAAGGCGCGATAGTCAAGTTCGAAATACCCCTGAAAGGCAGGGTTATAGTTCTTAACGAAGAAAAGGCCGTCTACGACAGCGCAGTGGATAAAGATGAAGTTTACGTTCCCGAAAAAGGTTTTATATTCCTGGCCGGAGAACCAGGCGACGTATTTAAAGTCACGGCAAGATAAAAATTAAAGGCACATACGTCTTTATAACCGAAACGGCGGACGCGCTTAATAGCGTATCCGCCGTTTTATATTTAAATTTAATATGCTGATTTTGCATATTATGATTTCATTATTTGCCGTTATTTTTTCAACCCGGTTATATCGGCTGCCGATAGGTCCGAATACGCTCCGGCTTCCTCTGATATCACATACGAAAGCCTTATTTTAACGAAATCTTTAGGGACCTCCGAAGCGCTTATCGCGAATTTATGTAAAAAACCCTTCAACGGCTCTTTTTCTATGAATGACTTGTCCAGAAGGTTCGGCTGACTGCCGCTCCAGAAGACGAATTTAGCTTTCGCCGGCGGCATTATATTGGTTTTCCAGGTTATCACGCATTCGCCGCTTTCCATTTTAGCCTGCAGGTCCATGATTTTGAGCTCAGTGCCGTTGCTGACCGATACTTCAAGGCTTTCTGACGCGGCCGCTTTGATTTCGACCGCCCGGGTTGAATTATCCTGAGCGGCGGCCGGCTGAACCATAAAAATCGAAGCCAGTGCAAAATAAAACACCAGCATGTAATACTTTTTCATTTTAAAACATCCTTCCTTTCATTAGAAATCGCAGTTTATTTACTTTAAATCGAGCGCGGTTTTAACGATATCGAAAACTTGCGTATTGTGCATGAGGCCTTTGATCATCTCGGATCCGGGACCCGTGCCGAATATCTGCACCGGCATCGCAGTGTGCGTCTGGCTCGCGAAGGCCGTTCTCAAGTAAGGACGCAGAACTAAAGCGAGCGAATGCGAGTAATCGTATATATAATTATGCGGCTCCATCTTTTTTACCGCGTCTGTGGCTACTATCGCCGCTTCTTCGTCGGTCAATTCCACCGAAAGGCATTCCTTTACGACGGCTTTTACTTTTTGCGGCGAAGGATCTTTTTTTATTTTATTGAATATAGTTTCAAACGGCGTCTTCATTTTTTCAAGAGCTTCGAAATTCATGCCTATATATTCTTTGCTTTCTTTATCTTTTCCTATCATAGCGAATCCGCCGGTTTCATGATCGGCGGTGACTATTACAAGCGTGCCGGGATCGCTTTTCGCATAACGCAGCGCCACCCCTACCGCTTCGTCGAATGCCAGCATTTCGTTTAACATGCAGGCCGCGTCGTTGCTGTGCGAGGCATGGTCTATGCGGCCGCCTTCGATCATGGCTATAAATCCGTTCTTGTTTTTAGAAAGCGTCTGAAGAGTCTTGTCGGCCATTTCCGCAAGAGACGGTTCCATGGTTTTCGAGCGGTTATAATCCCATGTCATATTGTGCATGTTAAAAAGACCGAGTATTTTTTTGCCGGCCGGCGCCATTTTTAATCCTCTCGAAGTTTCGATTACCATATAACCGCCTTTGGCGGCTTCTTCCAGGAGATCGCGGCCGTCTTTGCGCTTGCCGCCTTTGCTTTCAGGCAGAAAATACTGCTTGCGGCCGCCCATAAGCACGTCTACGCCTGAAACGATCTGCTGCGCGGCGATGCTTTCTTCGGCGTAGCGGCTCGCTTCGTGCGCCGAAAAAGCCGCAGGGGTCGCGTCGGTTATGCCCGAAGTGGTGGCCAGGCCGATCGCCATATTTCTTTCTTTAGCTATTTCTGTGATCGATTTGGCGGGCGTTTTGCCGTCAGATTCCATGCTGATGCACTTCGCCGTCATTTTTTTGCCCGTGGCTATCTGGCCCGCCGCGGC
>JAKPTH010000067.1 GCA_029571125.1 bacterium | reverse complement strand
CTGTAAAAGGTCGCGCACGGTGACGAAACCGACTATTTCCTGATGGTTGTTGACCACGGGATAGCCTTCTTCTTTTTCGGTGATGAAAAGTTTAGCCAGCTCCGGTATGGGCATGGCTTCGGCGACCGTTCTGAATTCAGTTTTCATAAACTGTTTTACAAGCAAAACCGATTACCTTCTTTCGTTCTTTTTAACGATTTCGATAAACTCTTCGGGGGTTTTAGCCGAAACCAGTTCGCTCCTTATTTTTTCATTGCTGAGAAGAGCGGCTATCTGGGAAAGCGTCTGAAGATAGCTTGAAGTTTCGTTTTTAGGCGATATTATTAAAAAAACGATATTGACAGGCAATTTATCTACCGAATTAAAATCCATTCCTTTTTCGCTTACGGCCGCCGCCACTATGAAATCGTCCACGTCGCAGCGCGCGTGCGGAAGCGCGATGCCATGGCCTACCGCCGTAGATTGAAGGCTTTCGCGGTTCATTATGGTGTTGAAAAGGATTTCGGCGTCGCATTTATTATTTTGTGAAATAAGTTCGCAAAGCGATGAAATGGCCGCCGATTTTTCGGCCGCTTTTATGTTGAGCGCTACGAGTTTGGGTTTTAATAATTTAGCTATGGAAGGCATATATAAATTTACCCCTGAAATTAAATTGAAGCATGAATAATAATAACATAATATTTAAATAAAATCAATAAAACAAAAACTCCCTGCGTAATTACACGCGGGGAGCTTTTGAAAAAATTCAAAAAGAATCTCTTATGCTATGCAAATATTACTTCGCAACGGCTTCTTTTAATTCTTTTCCAGGGTTGAATTTAGGAACTTTTTTCGCTTTGATTTTGATTTCTTTGCCGGTCTGAGGATTTCTGCCGACGCGTGCTGCTCTTTCGCGAACTTCCCAGGAACCGAAACCCATTAATGTAACTTTTTCGCCTTTTTTGAGCGAACGTTTTACTGTTTCGATAAAGGAGTCGATAACGTTAGCCGTTGCGCTTTTTGCGATAGAAACGTCTTTTGCGATAGCATCGATGAGATCTGCTTTGTTCACTGTAAAACACCTCTTTAAATTTATTTGGTAATTTCATTATATAAAAGTTTTCTACTAAAGTCAAGGGGTTTTAAAAAAAAATATAAAAAAAAATGGCTGACTGCCTTAATATTAAAAATATTTTAATTATTGAATATATTAAATATATGAACAGGCTTAACTTTTAAAGAGACCGCTTACCAATTCGATTAGTTGACTAATCGTTTGTTTTTTCAGCGGTTAAAGACAGGCGTGATAGTAAATCGCGCAGATATTTAACATTTTGAATATTATAGAAATCAACTTCACCGTAAAGGTTTTCAAAGTTTTCTTTTTTTAAATTTGACGATACGATGGTATTAAAACCTGAAACTAATAAATTATTCAATTGTTTTGAAGTTATATCCGCGGGCTTCACGCGCCCGCTGTAATCGATGGCGCCTATAAATAAAACCCTTCCCGACAGAGGTATATCGTAATAACTGGCGAGCGCCGCCGCCGCGAGAGAAAGTTCGAAATCCCCGCTGGTGACCGCCGCCGAGTTTTTGAGCTTTGCGCGGACGCTTTTATTCCTTAAAACGGCGCCGCAATACTTTTCGAGTATCATGAATACCGTTTCAACCGTTTCGCGGCTGATTCCGGGGCATATTTCCCATGCCGGCGCGCCGGCGGGCGCTTCCGAAGATATGAACTGGAGCTCGTTGTACATGCTTATTCCGCTCTCGGTATAAAAACAGTTTAAAACGCCTATTCTGCTTTCGCCGGCGCCCCGGTCGATAGCGCCCGAAAAAACGCTTTCATATTCGCTTTCGGGCAGCGACGCCAGCCCGTCGTGGCTGCAGCGGAAAACGGCCGCGGCAGAACGTTTTGAATTTCTGGCTTTTACCGCGCGGACCAGCTTTAAATCGCCGTAAATTTCCTCGAAAGATAAAATGGAATCGAAAAAATGCGACATGGATTTGTACTCGCCCATTGTCGAGCGGTCGATATTATTAGCCACGGCGAAAATAGTTATATTTTTATCCCTGGCGGCCTTTGCCAGCGCCGCGCAGCATTCGCGTATTTGAATATTGGACGACTGCATGGCGTCCACGTTTTTTTTGAAGAATCCCGACATGGAGTCGAGTATTACAACTTCAGGTTTCAGACGGTCTATTTCACCGATAACGAAATCCAGGTCGCCGGCCGAGTTTAAAAAAAGGCCCGGCGAATTTATATTCATGCGCTGCAGCCTGTCAGACATCTGCCAGCTGGATTCTTCGGAACTGACGTAAAGCGTTTTATGGCCGTTTTGAGAATAACCTTCGGCGATTTTTAGAAAAAAAGACGTTTTTCCGCTGGAACATTCGCCCAGGAAAAGATTTAACGTGCCCATGATGGCTTTATCGCCGAAGAGCGAATCGAAGCCCGCGAATGAGCTGGCGCAGGATTTTATTTTTACCTCGAAGCCGCCGTCCGCAGAAGATGCGTGGCTTATTTTAGACGCCGGAAGAAGCCTGCCGGGCGGTAAATCGCCTTCGGGCCATTCGTCCTCTTCGTATTCTTCGAAAAGGCCGAAATCCTCGTCGTACAGCTTCGGCGTTATCTCTATTTTATCTATGGAACCAGATGATTTGCACTGGGGACAGATTTCGAAGCGCTTGTCAAAAATGGCGTCGCATTCGCCGCATATAAAACTGGTGGATTCGTCGGCGTCGAGCGCCGCTTTTAATTCGGGGCGCATCCGCTACGCCCTGCCTTTTGCCGGTTTCGCCTTCGCGGTTTTGACGGGCTGCTGCTGCAAGGGAAGATATTCTTTTAAAAACTGGCCTGTAAAGGAGCTTTTAACTTTAACGAGCTCTTCCGGAGGGCACGCCGCCACCACGTGGCCGCCTTCAGTCCCGCCTTCGGGCCCCAGGTCTATTATGTGGTCGGCCATTTTTATGACGTCGAGGTTATGCTCTATTACCACTACGCTGTTTCCCATGTCCACCAGCCTGCCCAGAACTTCTATGAGCCTGTGGATATCGGCGAAATGAAGGCCGGTGGTGGGTTCGTCCAGAAGGTAGAGCGTGTTGCCGGTGGATACCTTGGCCAGTTCGCAGGCAAGCTTTATTCTCTGCGCTTCGCCGCCGGAAAGCGTGGTGGAGCTCTGCCCCAGCCTTATATATCCGAGGCCGACGTCCTGCAGGCTTTTTATCTTGCGGTGTATCTGCGGTATGTTGGAAAAAAAGTCCACCATTTCGTCTACCGGCGAAGCGAGTATTTCCGATATGCTCTTGCCTTTGTATTTTATATCGAGCGTTTCGCGGTTGTATCTCGTCCCGCGGCACTGCTCGCACTCTATATAGACATCCGAGAGAAACTGCATTTCGATTTTTATGATGCCGTCGCCTTCGCATGCCTCGCAGCGGCCGCCTTTGACGTTGAAGCTGAAGCGAGAGGCCGTATAGCCGCGCGCCCTGGCTTCGGCGGTGAGCGCGAAAAGTTCGCGGATGTTGTTGAAGACGTTTATATAAGTGGCCGGATTAGAACGCGGCGTGCGGCCTATGGGCGACTGGTCTATATCGATTACTTTATCTATTTTGTCCAGGCCGTTTATTGCGTCGCATTCTCCCGTTTTAATTCGCGTCGCGTAGAAATGCTTCATAAGGTGTTTATAAAGCACTTCGTTTATGAGCGTTGATTTTCCCGATCCGGAAACGCCCGTGATGCATGTGAGCTTTCCGAGCGGTATAGCCACGTCTATATTTTTAAGGTTATTTTCGCGCGCGCCCTTTATTTCGATAAAATTGGCGCCCTTTATGCCGCGCCGCTTCTCAGGCACCTTTATTTCGAGGTCTTTTCTTAAATATTTAGACGTGAGGGAGTCTCCGCTTTTAAGCATGACGTCCGGCGTGCCCTTGAATACTATGTTTCCGCCGTATTCGCCGGCGCCGGGGCCCATATCGATAACGTAATCCGAAGACAGTATGGTCTGCTCGTCGTGCTCTACGACCACGAGCGTATTATTTAAATCGCGAAGATGGTTAAGCGTTTTGAGAAGCTTTTCGTTGTCGCGCTGGTGCAGGCCGATGGATGGCTCGTCGAGTATGTAAAGAACTCCCACAAGCCCCGAGCCTATCTGGCATGCCAGGTTTATGCGCTGGCTTTCGCCGCCCGATAAAGTTGACGCGGCGCGGTCGAGCGAGAGGTAATCGAGGCCAACGTGCAATAAAAATTCGAGGCGCGAAGTGATTTCCTTTAATATTTCGCGCGCGATCTGCGCCTGGCGCGGGCTGAGATTTACCGTAAGGTAAAAATTCCTGGCTTCCTTGATCGACATCGAAGCCACGTCCATGATGGACGAGCCGTTTATAAGTATGGAAAGTATCTCTTTTTTAAGCCTTTTTCCGTTGCAGGCCGGGCATTTTATCATGCTCATATAGCTCATTATCTCGGCTTTGACCGATTCGGACTGCGACTGTTCGTAGCGCCGCTCTAAAAGCGGTATTATTCCTTCGTAGGGCTTGTTATATGTGTAAGAGCTGTTGTTGCCGAAGCTCATGTTGAATTTTATGTCTTCGTCGCCGGTGCCGTAAAGTAAAATTTCCTGCTGCTGGCTCGAAAGTTTGTTCCAGCTGGTTTCGAGTGAAAATTTATAGTGTTCCGCCACCTGAGCCAGCATCTTCCAGAAAAAGTTCGACTGGCCTTTAAAAGGAGCTATGGCGCCGTCTTTTATCTTTTTGTTCTTATCGGGGACCAGAAGGTTAGGGTCTATTTCCATTTTAGCCCCCAGGCCGTGGCATTGCGGGCACGCCCCCTGAGGGGAATTGAATGAAAAAATGCGCGGCTCTATTTCGGACAGCGAAAAACCGCATTTAGTGCAGGCGTAGTTTTCGGAATAAACCTCTTCTTTTCCGCCCGCTATATCTATTATTACGATTCCTTCGCCCAATTTGAGAGCCGTTTCGATCGACGCGGGAAGGCGGTTGCCTATTTCCGGCTTTACGACGAGCCTGTCGATAACGACTTCTATGGAGTGCTTTTTGTTTTTGTCCAGATTGACGTTTACGAAATCTTCTTCGTACTCTATTGAATCGATCCTGACGCGCGTATAGCCGCTTTTTTTGACTTTTATCAGCATATCCTGGAACTGGCCTTTTCTTGCGCGAACTATGGGAGCGAGTATCCTTATTTTAGTCCCCGCTTCGAAAGCCGTCACCTTATCCACTATGTCCTGTACGGTCTGCTTTTGTATGGGAATGCCGCATTCAGGGCAGTGCGCCTGGCCAATGCGGGCGTATAAAAGCCTCATGTAGTCGTAAATTTCAGTTACCGTTCCGACCGTGGAACGCGGGTTGTGCGAAATGGATTTCTGCGCGATCGAAATGGCGGGCGAGAGCCCTTCTATGGAATCGACGTCGGGCTTGTCCATGCGGCCTAAAAACTGCCGGGCGTAGCTGCTCAGCGATTCTATATAACGCCTCTGGCCTTCGGCGTAAAGAGTGTCGAAGGCGAGAGTCGATTTTCCGGAGCCGGAAAGGCCCGTCACCACTACGAATTTATTTCTTGGAATATCGACTGAAATGTTTTTAAGATTATGCTGCCTTGCGCCTTTTATAACTATAGCGTCCGAAAAATTCAATCAAAAAACCTCCGATGAGGCGGGAAACCGCGTTGGACCGGTTATCTGGGAATTGCGGTCTATAGTCATTTCATTAAGGCTTTCAAGGTCGTAAACGCTTTTAGTTTTCTTGTTCAAAACCTGCACCCTTCCAGATTTAACTGCTATTCTTATGAATTCGACCTTATCCTTCTTTTTGTATTGCATTTTAAAAAGCGCCGCGAAATTTTCAGGCATTTTAACCGTTAAAATATCGGTATCCACGTTTAGAGAGCACGGGCCGGGGCCTATTTCGAAGTTGGCGCTGCCCTTCGAGAAAAAAGCGTTCACGTTTAAAAAATCGAGATTATCGGGATTGGGCGTGATCTTATTGAACATGACTTCTGAATTGTCGAACATTTTCATCTGCCTGTTTTTTGAAAGCACGAGTGTTATGCAGCCGCCGTTTCCGGTCCTGATGCCGCCGCCTTCTTCGACCGAACGGGTGGAAGGCTTTTCCCATATTTTTGTGTTGAAATCGAATTTGAAAATTTCTCCGGCGGGGAATTTCATTTCGATCTGTTTTGCCTGCTTCTGCTGTATCTCTTCGGTGCGCCTGTTCATCGAAAGATATATGACAACCGTGACCGCCAGAATAACTATGAAACTTATAACCGATACTGCTATCTTAGTTTTAAAAGCCTTTTCCTGGTTTTCAGCGTCCGACTGCTTTTTTTCGGCGTCGCGCTGCTTTTGCAGCTTTCTTCTGTCGGCGTCGGACAGCACTTTTAGTTCTGAAAATTTTGGCGGCATTATATTCTCCTTCAGTTTAAGCGGGATTTTTATTTTAAATTAATCCGAACGTTTTTTAAAAATAAATATATGCGTGCGCATGATACTTCGATGCGCGCGGCACGAAAAAGCATTTTACTAATATTTGCTGAATTTGTCAATGATTTTATTGAGTTTTATCGAGCTTTATGTCGGTAAACAATATTACGGAGCGGTTTTTAATTTTTTTAAAAATCATCGAAGCCGGAATTTCATCCGCGCCGGATTCTTCATTCATAGCGCCGATCAAAACGCCTTTCTTTTCTTTTCCGGTGACCAGCGCGAAAATGTTTTCCGACCCGTATATGGCCGAAGGCGTTAAAGTGTATCTTACGGCGGATAATTTTGGTACGTAATGGGATATGAATGTCCCGGCGCAGCCGTGAATCGTGCGTTCGAAAAGAGAAGCGGTATGGCCGTCGCCGCCAATGCCGAGTATCAATAAATCGAACTTTCCTCCGGGCGCTTTCGTAAAAATTTTACTTTCATAATCAGCCGCCGATTCTCCCGGCGAGCTATGGCCGAAATCCAGCGGCGCTATGCGCGAAACGGGAATTTTTGATTCGCCGCAGAGATTTTTAACGGCGTTTTTATAGTTGGATTCTTCGGAGTCGAGCGGCACGGCCCGCTCGTCGCCCATGAAAAAATAAACCCGGTTCCAGTCTATTTTCGAAGCTTTATCCGAATTTGAAGCGGCCGCGAGGCTGCTGTAAAAGCATTCAGGCGTTTTTCCGCCGCATAGACCCACGGCCGTTTTCAACCCGAGCGACTGCTTTGCGCAAATAACACCCAGTACGGCGTTTGAAAATTTATCGCATAATACGTCCATGCTTTCACTGTATTCGATTTTCAGCATAAATTCAGTCCGAAAAAACCGCATAGTTCTGGCCCGGGAGTGCCGGCCGCGTATTTTTTTAATTCGATTTCACCGTTTTTAAGGCATTGCAGAATCGGAGTGATATAATCCCATGCGGCCTCGATTTCGTCGGAACGCATGAATAAAGTGGCGTCGCCGTTTAACGCGTCGAGTATGAGCCGCTCGTAAGCTTCCGGCAGCGCCGCTTCGAAAGAGCCGGAATAATTGAAGTTCATTGAAACCGGCTGCAGCTCGGTTTCAAACCCGGGCCGCTTGCAGAATATTTTTAACGATATGCCTTCGTCCGGCTGCACCCTTATTACAAGCCTGTTTGAAACCGGTTCGGACATGTTGCATAAACTGTTGAATATCATATGCGGCGCCGGCTTGAACGTCACTATCACTTCGGTAAGCCTTTCCGGCATGCGCTTTCCCGCGATAAGATAAAAAGGTACGCCCGCCCAGCGCCAGTTGTCTATGAAAAGCTTAATGGCGGCGAACGTCTCGGTAACTGAACCTGCCGCGATATTTTTTTCGCGGTTGTATGCCTCTACGGTTTCGCCGCCGATAATTCCGGCCGAATATTGCGCGGCGGTGAGATATTTTGCGGGTTCGGCCCTGTCGAACGGCCTTATCGATTGGAGCACTTTTAATTTTTCGTTTCTAACGGCGTCCGGCGCGTTGGATGCCGAAGGCTCCATCGCTATCAAAGAAAGCATCTGCAGCGAATGGTTTTGAATTATATCCCTTATTATGCCGGAACGGTCGAAATAATTGGCGCGGCCGCCTATGCCTTCGGATTCGAATACCTTTATCTGTACGTTATCTATATATTTCTGGTTCCAGATGGGTTCGAATATTCCGTTTACGAAACGGAATATCATTATGTTCTGTACGGTTTCCTTGCCCAGATAATGATCTATTCTATATATCTGGTCTTCGGAAAATATGGAAAGCACCTTTTCGTTCAGCGCCCGCGCGCTGGATATATCGTAACCGTAAGGCTTCTCTATTACCACCCGCACGAAAGAGCCGGCGCAGGAAACGTCGAGAAAATCCGGCCTGGAAAGGCCCGAATCGTGCAGGGAAGTTATGATCTGCTCAAAATTAGCCGGCGGAGTGGAGAGGTAATATAAAAAATCGCATATTTTATATTTGGCGGCCAGTTTTTTTAAATATTCCCTGATGCCCGGATATTCGCCCGGGACTGTAAAATCGGCGCCGTAGTAGCTGTTGATTTTAACGAATTCTTCGGCCGCGCTTTCGCCATGGCGGCCGGCTTTTTCGACCGCCGACTTGATATATTCGTTATATTCGATATCGTCGTAATTTCTCCGCCCGATGCCTACGATCCGAGTTTTTTCGTTCAACAGGCCCATGGCGAAAAGCTTATACAGCGCCGGAATTATTTTTTTACGGGCCAGATCGCCCGTGACGCCGAAGACTACTATTATGCAAGACGAAGTTTCCTTCGAGGCTTTCGGCGGAGCGCCGCCGTTTTTGTATGAACAATTGTTCATTTTGCCGCTCATTAGATCACCTGATCTTTTTTTATCGAATGGCCGCCGAATTCATTTCTGAGCGCGGCTATTATTTTAGCGGAAAAAGATTCGTCCTGCCTCGAAACGAACCGGCTCAAAAGCGAAAGAGTTATCACCGGCGCCGGCACCGATTTTTCTATGGCGTCTAAAACAGTCCAGCGGCCCTCGCCGGAATCTTCCACGAACCCTTTTATCCCGTCGAGCTTCGGGTTTTTAGAAAGCGCGTCCTCGAGAAGCTCCAGAAGCCAGGAACGAACGACGCTGCCGTTATTCCATAGTTTCGATAATTTATGAAGGTCGAAGCCGAACTCCGAGTTTTTTAAAAGCTCGAAACCTTCTCCGTACGCCGCAAGCATGCCGTATTCGATTCCGTTGTGTATCATTTTGGAGTAATGGCCGCTTCCGGCCGCGCCGGTGTGAAGGTAGCCGCCTGGCGCCGCCAGGTCACGAAACGCCGGTTCGCAGTATTCGAAATCCTTTTTATCTCCGCCCACCATAAGGCAATAGCCGTTTTTATATCCCCATACTCCGCCGGAAGTCCCGCAGTCCATGAATGAAAACCCTTTTTTCGCGGCCATGGCGGAACGCTCTATGGTATGCTTGTAATTTGAATTTCCGCCGTCGATTATGATATCGCCGGCTTCGGCGAAAAGCATAATTTCATTTATAGCCGCGTCCACGGCCGGTCCGGCCGGAAGCATTATTATAAAAACCCTTCTTCTATCCAGATGCCCGGCTATTTCCGCTATACTGGATACGAAAACGCCGCCGAATTTAGAGACTTCTTCATGCCTGGAAGATCTGTTCCAGCATACCACCTTGTGGCCGAAATCGCACAGCCTGTGCGCCATATTAAGCCCCATGCGGCCCATTCCGAGAATCGCGAGTTGCATAATCTACCTCTTTATATTTTATTAAGTTAAATGCTAAAGGCTTTTTATATATAAAGCTCGCAGGGCGAGCCTGACCTTAACTATCCACTTTACACTATTCGCTAATATCTACCCATATTAAACGATCTTTGTTTTTGAAAAATAAAACTTATTATAACATTTTTGCGTAATTTATTCAAATGTAAATATTAATGGAAATGTAAACGAATGAAATATGAACGTAAAAATTTTTTAAAAATAAAGGGATTTTTTTGTTCTTTCTCAATAACTATCCACTCTACACTATACACTAACATATACCCATATTAAATGAAAACGAGCCATTTTTGATAAGGGAAGGCGAGTGGCCACGGCCCCTCCCTTCCCTTAAAATCCCTTCCAACCCCGAACCGGCCTGACGCTTTATTTTTGTTATTTGCCGGCTTTTCTGCCGGCGCTTTTAGCCGCTAAAACTAACATCTACGGCCAATCGTTTATGTTAATAGGATTATATGTAATCGTAATTTTTTTTAATCCCAGTAATTGTTCAGCCAGTCGCTTACCTGGCTGAACGCTTTCAGGCTGTTAAAAAGTTCTCCGTGGTTGAGCTCCGGAAAAATGACCGCCGCGCCCGGAGTGTTTTTGTGGTATTCGGAAAGCTTGTCGAGGTTTTTCTGCGTCGTGCTGCCCGCGCTGTAATCCGCCACTATTCCGTCGATCTTATAAACGAGCGGCTTTCCTGAGTTTTCGACCGAGTTTTTATACATGTAATTGAATATCTTGCCCGCCGGAACGATTCCCGACATGTAATAATTTGAATAGGTCTGGCCGGCCATGGAGTAAACTCGAAGAGTTTTATATTCTGGCCCGACGCCGGCGTTTTTGGAAAAATCGTTCAGGTCCCTGAGAAATGTTGTGTAAGGCTCCAACTGGTCCACATATGTGAGAAGATCGTACACGCAGTTGACCGTTTCAATGCCGAGTATATATGC
>JAKPTH010000059.1 GCA_029571125.1 bacterium | reverse complement strand
CGTAATACATTTAATGTTAAACGTCGGATACTTATCCTTTGGCGAGTAATAGCCGGTATGATCGCCGAACGGGCCTTCATCCGCCATTTCATTTAAATCGACGGCGCCTTCGAGTATGATTTCGGCGCGCGCCGGCACGAGTATATCCGAAAGCTCGCTTTTTACAAGCTCGACCGGCGCGTTACGTAAAAATCCGGCGAATAAAATTTCATCCACGCCGTATGGCAGCGGAGCCGTGGCGCTGTACATCGAGGCCGGATCGGCGCCTATCGCAACGGAAACCGGAACTTTCAGATCGCCGCGCTCTTTATGGACGGCAGCGGTATAAGCACCGTCTTTGTGCTTGTGCCAGTGCATGGCCGTCTTGTTTGCCGAAATGACCTGCATGCGGTACATACCGATATTCTGAACCCCGCTGACCGGGTTTTTCGTTATGACCATAGGGAAAGTTATAAAATTTCCGCCGTCCTGCGGCCAGCACTTGATGATTGGAAAAACGCCCAGGTCTATTCTGGATTCATCTTTTATGACGACCTGCTTGCATGGCGATTTTTCCCTTGATATAACCCGCGGAAGGCAGTTGGCGGCTTCTAAAAGCCTCGGTATTTCAGAGATTTTATTGAACATTCCTCCGCCGGCGGGAGGCTTGAGCAGATTTTCAATTCTGCCGCTTATTTCGGAAAAATCCGAAACGCCAAGCGCCATAAGCATACGTTTTTTAGTGGCGAACAGATTCATCGCCAGAGGGACCGAACAACCCGCCACGTTTTTAAAAAGCAGCGCCGGCCCTCCGCATTTAACCATTCTATCTGCTATTTCCGCGGCTTCGAGCGAAGGCTCGACGCGTTCTTCTACTTCGAGAATTTCTTTTTTTGATTTCAGCTCGTTTATGAAATCGTTTAAATCATTATACATAACGGCTTATTATAACAAAATACACTCAGTTTTACAAGTTAAAAATTCTTTCGGAAAATATCATAAAAAAGGCGCCCGGGCAAAAGAGAATTGCACCGGGCGCGAGTTGAATGTTGGGAAGTGTTTTACCGTGTTTAACGGTTGCTTGCCGTTTTTATTTCCGGCTGTTTTAAGGTCGCATAGAAAAAATCTCGCGTATATGGTACGAGGCATCTTTCGGTTTCGCCTGACATTTCATCCGTCAGCCTCGAGGCTTTGAGTTTTGTATTGCCTTTTTTATCGGTTCCGTTAAGCTTATATGTGTATAAGTAAGTATGGTAATCGTTTATGTCCAGCTGCATGGCATAGTCGCATCCTGCCAGCGACATGCCGGCTGCGAGCGTATCGTGGCCGAGAGAATTGCCCGCGCCGTACACGAGCCATCTGCCGTCGCGCGATATGCCGAGCGCCGAACGCCACACGCGGGTTTTATTGTCGATCGACGCGCCCCAGTAATCATGCTTCATGTTGACTATATTGTTTTCGAGTATCGGAGGCAGATTCTGTCTTAAATGAACTATATTTTCGGTCGTGTCGAAACCGGGCGTTCCCCAGGTTCCCATTTTTATATTGCCTTTCGAGTCCACCATCACGGTCGCTATGCCTTTTGCCGGAGCGACATACGAAACGCCGTCGGCAATAAAGCCCCACTGGCCGTGCTTTGTACGAAAACCGCCGTTAAAAGCGCATATGAGATTATTATAAGTAAACTCGTCTTTGGGTATCACGCCTTTTCCTTTCAAGCCGATCGATGAAACCGGTTCGTTTGTGCCGGCTACCAGACGTAAGTCCGTCTTTGACAGATCGACGCATAAAAAATGCATTACGGCAAAAGATCTTTTTGAATCCACTCTTAATTTAGTCTTGAAAGCTAACGGCTGACTGAGATTGGCTACGGCCACCTCGACGCTCGACCAGACGCCCTCGTCTTTTAAAGGGTTCTTTTTAAGCAGAGGCTCTATATTTGCCGGATAAACTCCGTTAAGCGCCGTTTCAAGAGTGCCGGCCGGCCAATCCGCCGCCGGTTTTGCGCCGGCAACTGCGTTGCTAATAATTTGTGAATTGATACGCGCTAGAGCGTTTTTAAAATTATTTTTATGCTCGTCGAATGAAAGCGGTTTTTCATCGGCTAAAGAGCAAATAGCGGCTATCCGGCTTTTTATTAAATTTTCGCAATAAGCTGGAACTTCATTTTTTATCCTGTCGTAAATTGAAATCCGCTCCGGGGCCGCGATGCCTTTGTCAACGCCGGCTGCGGCAACGGCGTTATTACCTTCCGCTCCAGCTTCTATGATGTTAACGGGCGAAGTTTCATCTTCCGTCTCCCGGCCTTTTACCACCCTCGCCGAATCTTCCTCTTCTTCATATCCCGAATAAAATTTTCTTTTGAAATAATCCGTTGTGTTATAATAAAAATCTTCGAGGCGCGCTATTTTTTCAGGTCCTACGAACCCCAAATTTCTGACCTTCTCGACAAGTTTTGGAACGAAAGGCTCATCCGCTTCTATGTTCGGAATATACTCCACGGGGAAGTCGGGCGGATCGATATTGCCCGAATCTACGTTCAACGAAACATTTCGCAGATTTTCGCCTTTTTTTGTTTCGACCTTTATAAGGTTTACCGCCAGGGCCGAGTTTGTTATGTTGCTTATTTCTATGTTCTGTTTGAACAGGAACTGGCGTTTATTAGTGTAATCGCCTTCCTGAATAGTGAGTATTTTAAGGCCGTCGTCCGTACTGGATAAATACGAAAAAGAATTTTTCAAAATTATCAGTTCATCTTCACATGCCATTGAAGTTTCAGTGAGATTTTTGATCCCCGAAACTGATCCGACAGCGTCGAATTTATCAAAAAAGGCCATGCCTTCGAAAATTTCGGAGTTTTTTATATTGATCTCATAAGCCGAAAAAATTACCGACTTGCCAAAATAAGCGTCAAGAAAGCCTATAGAGTTATACCAGTAGTTATGAGCATACGCGAGCATGTTATCGGAAGAGTCGCGGTTGATTTTATAGCCGCGCTTCGACAGATACTCATCCAGGCTCTGCTGGCTGACGGGCTTCAACTCGCTGAAATGACCGCTGCCCAATATGACCTGAGGGCAGACGTATATATAGAACGCGATCATCATAAGCGCGGCGGCGCCGAACTTATATTTGTGCGAGTAAGCGAACTTTAAAGGCATCAGGGCGAGCCATTTGAAAAATAAAGTTATTTTCATCACCCATATCAAATAAAAAGCTTTGTCGGCCTCTGAGGCTGACGTCACGAGCTTTTTAACCTGGCGTGATTTAGACTTTACTACATTGTCGATATAGTTTGAAAAATCGCTGATGACTTCTTCTTCATTTTCAGCCGGTTGATCTTTGGGCGATGATTTTGCCGCCTTAGAGTCCGGCGTCACCGATTCGGCTTTTGCCGTTTCGGTTTTTAACGGTTTCGGAGTGGCGTCGGGCATTGCGTCTAGAATTATTTTTTTTAATTCTTCGCTGGACGAACTCTCGATTAATTTGCTAACGCTTTCGCGGGCGTATTGCGAACCGGTGTCGTATATTTTTTTTAGCTTGTTAACGCTTTCGACGCAAAAATCTTTTTTTGACGAGCTTATAGCCCTTGTCAATATGTCTATCAGCTCGTTCTCGTAAAGAATATTGTTTAGCATTTCAAGCACTTCAAGAGCGGAAATTCTCTGCCATTCTATCTCTGAAATGAGCATTTCTTCGATAGTTTCAAGGCTTTTTTTCTTGCCGAGGTCTCTTATGGCCTTTACCGCCATCTGCTTCAGGCGGACGTCTTTTTCGGTCATGGTTTTGATTATATATGGCCTGATCTTCGGCGAATCGATTAAAAGCAGCGATTGAAACGCGTACTTCTGGATTTTAAATTTTTTATCGCCGAGGAACGAACCTATAAAATCGATCTCGCTGTCTCCGCCTATTTTGGCGCAGGCGATTATCATAGCCGATAAAACGGTTTCGCTATTCTCTTGCTTGATATAATCCTTTATGACGTACACCGCGAGCGCTTCCGATTCGGCTATGGCTTCCCGAAGGCCTGCCAGGCGTTCCTCGGTATTTTCGCTGTTGAGTTTTTTCTTTAAAAGATTTACGTCCATACTTCACCTTTGCTGCCTGCCTGGTAATGCTTTAATTACTTACCACATTAAATATAGCAAATTATTTATTTTTTGGGAAGGTTGAAACGCCGCGCATGCGGTTAAAACTTTTTATGGATAACTTTTTCTTTACAAATCATTGAATATGTGATATATATATTCAAAAAATTTAAGTTTAAGTTAAGGTAAATAAAATAAATAGGGGAGGTACTTTAATGTTGTTCCAAATCAAGCTAAAAGCCTTTTCGTTAAGGTTTTTAGTTTTTTTCCTGACAATAGTTTTTTGTCCGCCGGCATTTTGCCCGCTTTACGCCCAGACGGCCGAAGTTAGCGCGCCGGCTCAAACCGCCGAAGTGATCTCTGCTCTTCAGACCGCTGAAGCCGTTGTTCACCAGGCGCCTGCGGCGGTCCAGACTTCTGAAGCAGCTGTTCAAGAAGCGCCGGCCGCGGTTCAAACCGCTGAAACCGCAGTTCAATCTGCGCCTGCGGCTGCCCAGACTTCCGAAACAAAAATTGAAATCACCGGCCAGATCAAGGCCGAAGCGCCGCCAGTTCCCGCCTCCGAGGCGGCTCCGGCTAAAAAGCCATTGAAAGTCAGCGCTTCTAAAAGAAGCGTTTATATTACGCCCGGCCAGACTTACGACCTTTCGGCGATAACGCTCAGCGCAAAAAACGCCGAAGGCAAAGATGAACCGGTTAAGATAGAATCATGGTCGGCTGATACCGGCAGCGTTAACCTCAATGTTTACACTCCTCCTTCCGCCTCTTTTGCGGGGACCGTAGCGCTTCTTGCAAATTATAACGACGCCGGCGAAAATAAAAGTTTTGAAATTGAAATGAAAATCCGTACGGTCTATATAAGCGAAAGAATAATCGTACTGGTGATAGCTTTAATTCTCGGCCTGATAATCGTTCTTTCTATAAACAGCACATTAAGCGGAAAGAGCTATTTTATCAGAAAAATAGGCGGTCTTAACGCCATCGATGAAGCCATTGGCCGTTCCACCGAAATGGGAAAGCCTGTTCTATACCTGACGGGCCTTTCCGACGTTTCTTCGATTGCGACTATCGCTTCTATTTCAATATTATCTTACGTAGCTCGTAAAACCGCGGAATATGAAACTTCGCTTCTCGTCCCCTGCTGCCGCTCGCTGGTTATGAACACGGCACGCGAAGTCGTTAAGGAATCATATCTCGAAGCTGGAAAACCGGACGCTTATAACGCCGAAAATATAAAATACATAACCGACGACCAGTTCGGTTTCGTCTCCGGCGTCGACGGTATCATGCTCCGTGAAAAACCCGCAGCTAACTTCTATCTCGGCCATTTTATGGCTGAATCGCTTATCTATGCCGAAACCGGAAACAGCATAGGCGCCATTCAGATAGCCGGCACAAGCGAATTCTCGCAGATACCGTTTTTCGTGGCAGCCTGCGATTACTGCCTCATAGGCGAAGAGCTCTTCGCGGCCAGCGCCTACCTTTCACGCAAACCCAAAGATGTCGGCACGCTGCGCGGCCAGGATATCGCGAAACTCGTAATCATGGCAATCGTAATAATAGGCGTCGTTCTTGAAACGATTGCGGCTGTCAATCCAGGGCTTTCTTCTAGCCTCGGCATGTATAAATCACTCTTTCAGACAAAGTAATGGAGGTACGATATAAATGTTTTTAAGAAAAACGCTTCCGCTAATAATATGCTTTTTATGCGGCGTGTTCGCGATAGTCGGTTTCTTTTCGGCCGAAGGCACTGCAATTAACACCTATTATGAAAAATTAGCCAAATGGAACAGCATTATCGCGGCCTTTGCCATGCTGCTCGGCATAGGCAACCTTATACGCGTCAATTTCATTAAAATAACGAGAAATCATCAGGATAAAGTATTTTGCGCCATATTGATCGCGAGTCTTCTCATAACCGCGTTTTTTGGGATTCTTGGCGGCGTTATGCCCACTAAACCAGTGTTTTATGCAACGCCCGGCAAAACTTTCGATCTGGCCTCTATTCCCATAATCACAAAAAATTCCGACAGGCAAATCGTGCCGGTTAAAATAGATTCATGGACCGCCGAAACCGGAAGCGTGAATCTGACCACTTATACGCCGCCCGCGGATTTCAAAGGCGATGTAAACCTCGTCGCAAACTATACGAATGAAGGCAAGACGAAGCACATAAACATTAAAATCAAAGTCCATGAACCCGGTTTTAAGGAAGTAATGTCTAACTTCGTATTGAACAAATGCGCCTATATCTTTGAATATTCTATCAAGCCGCTTCAGTCGACGATGTTTTCGCTTCTGGCATTTTTCGTGGCATCTGCCGCGTTCAGAGCGTTCCGCGCAAAATCGTTCGAAGCTACGATACTTCTCGTAACCGCGTTTATTGTAATGCTCGGCCGCGTGCCCATCGGCACTTCTATATGGCCCGGATTCGCAAGCATATCCGAATGGATACTCAGCACGGTCAATATGGCCGGTTCGCGTGCGATAACGCTCGGAGCGGCAGTCGGCGCTACCGCCGCGGCCCTTAAAATAATACTTGGCCTTGAAACAAGATACTTAGGCGGTGAGTAATAATGGAAAAAACATTGAATTTTTTCAAAAACCTCGATAGAAGAATAATATTTTTGTTTATAGCTATAGCGGTCGTCGTGACCCTTATTAATCCGATGTATTTAGACATAAACATATCTAAAAACGCCCGGACTTTCGTAAACGTCTTAAACGGCATTAACGAAAATGACAGCGTTATAGTTTCATTCGACTACGCAGCTTCGGGCGAACCCGAACTTAAACCGATGGCCTACGGAATATTATATAAGCTTTTTCAGCGCAAGGCTAAGGTTATTATAATGGGCTTCTGGGACCAGGGCCCGGGCCTTGCCGATAAAACCGTTAAAGAAGTTATCGCTCAGTTTGAAAGAGATAATCCGGACCGTAAAATCGTCTATGGAAAAGATTATATCAACATAGGCTATAAAGCCGGCGGATTCACGATAATAATCAATATGAGCAAGTCCATAAAAGAAATATTTACCACCGATAACGGCGGAGAGCCCATTAACAGCTTTGACATCATGAAGGACGTTAATAAGCTTTCAGACATCAAGATGGTATTTGCGCTCACCGGCGGAAACTACGGCCTTTTAGATATCTGGCTTCCGTTCGCCCGCCAGCAGTATAACGTGCCGGTAGCCGGCGGATGCACTTCCGTTTCGGCCCCGCAGTTTTACCAGTACATGAATTCGGGCCAGCTGAGCGCTTTGCTCGACGGTTTTAAAACCGCGGCGGAACTTCTGAAAGCTATCGAATATACCGATCAGGCTACGAAGCAGACAAAGACTTTGCTTTCCGATGAAATTTATAAGATAGCGGACGTTCAGTCTATCGTTCATGTGATTATTATGGTATTTATCATAATAGCCAACGCCACTTACTTATACGAAAAAAAATACAGCAAGCAGTAAGAATGGAGGAAATCTAAATGTCTGAAATAATAATAGGAACTTCCGTTACTTCGACCGTAATCGGAATCACCATATCGGCTCTTTTAACCCTGGCAATATACAGCTTCCTATATAAAGATAACGTGTTTTACAAAGCGGCGGAATATATATTCGTCGGCGCTTCTGCCGGATATCTTCTTTCGGTTCAGTACAATAACGTTATGTATCCCAACGTTTTTATTCCGCTTCAGCGCGGAGTTAAAAACGGCGACGCTTCGGAATTCGTAGTTCTGATACCAACGATTTTAGGCCTTCTCATGCTTACCATGCTTGTTCCGAGCCTTTCTGTTCTTTCGAGAATACCGATATCCTATGTCGTAGGTTTCGGCGCCGGCGCCGGCGCGATGGCCGTTATCCAGACCGATATCGTTCCGCAGATAAACGCCACCATTATGCCGGTCCTTCCGCTTACATACGCTAATATCAATAACCTGGTGGTCGTAATAGGAGTTGTATGCAGCCTTATTTACTTCTTCTTCTCCACGGAGCATAAAGGCCTCGTATTCGGCACTGGTTCGAAAATAGGCATCATATTTTTAATGGTCACCTTCGGAGCGCAGTTCGGCACCACGATAATGGGCCGCGTCCAGCTTCTTATCAACCGCGGTTACTTCCTGCTGGGCGATTGGCTGCATTTGATAAAATAAATCAACACGCTTAAATCCAAAAAGGCCGTAACATTTACTTTTAAATGTTGCGGCCTTTTTTTGCGGCCGCTCATTTTTTAATTAGGCTATTTTATTTTTTCTTGACAATAAATTTTCAATCTTATATAATATATGCAAAAAAACTAAAGGAAGGTATTTAAAATGAATATCCTTGTTCTTGTTAAGCAAACGCCGGACACGGAATCGAAGATTAAGCTGAATTCAGATAATACCGCCATTGAAACTGGCGACCTTAAATATATAATAAACCCTTACGACGAATACGCAATCGAAGAAGCCATAAAACTTTCGGAAAAATTCGCCGATTCTAAAGTGACACTTATATGCCTCGGCAACGCCGCGCTTAAAGAAACGACCGAAACCCTCCGCAAAGGCCTTGCAATGGGAGCAAGCGACGCCATACTGATAGACGCAGCCGGCCTTAATACGGCATGCCCTTATTTAACCGCTAACGCTATTTATCAGAATATATCTTCGCTTAAATACGATATTATTTTATCGGGTATGAAGGCCGTCGACGACGACTACTCCTGCGTCCCCACGCTCCTTGCCGGCATGCTAAATATCCCCGCCGTTACGGCTATCGTAAAACTTACCGTTTCGCCCGATCAAAAAACCGCCGAATGCGAGCGCGAAGGCGAAAGCGGCCGCGAAGTTTTAATATCAAGCCTTCCAGCCCTTTTCAGCGCGCAAAAAGGCCTTAACGAACCGCGCTATCCTTCGCTTAAAGGTATAATGGCCGCTAAAAAGAAAGAAATAGCCAATAAAAAAGCGGAAGCTGTAAGCCCGAAAATAAAGATCGTAAAATTGAGCACGCCGCCGCCTCGTCCCGCGGGTAAAATCGTAAAAGGCGATTTTCCCAATAACGTAAAAGAACTCGCATCGCTTTTAAGAAGCGAAGCGAAAGTCATATAAATTTAATCAATTCACTTTTTAAAGAAATTATTAATTTTTATTAAAGGAGTTTAAAATGAAACTCGATTCCAAAACCATATTGATATACGTCGAGCATTCGGGCTCGAAGGTCAAAAAAAACACATCGGAACTGATTACCGCCGTTAAAAAAGCTGCGCCTTCAGCTGAGCTTACCGGCGTTCTGCTTTGCGTTCCAGCCGAGCGCGCTAAATTATGCTCGGACATTGAAAAGTTGAACCTGAAAAAGGTTTATGTCGTTGAAAATGAGTCTTTTTCAATATTTTCAAAAGAAAATTTCGCATCGGCCGTTAAAGCCGTAATAGAAAAAGCCGCTCCGGCCCTTACCGTCTTTTCGCATACCACGAATTCTTCTGAAACCGCTAAAGTTCTCGCAAGCCGCACTCAGCTTGCGATAATTTGCGACGCCATTAATTTCGCGGTCTATGAAGACGGCGAATTCGTAGCCGTACACCCGATGTATGCCGGAAAGATCCGCGCGCACATCAAATTCGAAAACCAGCCCGGCGGCATAGTGACTCTGCGCCCTAACGTGGTAGAAGTGTGCGAAACAGCTTCCGGCGCATGCTCGTCATTTGAAACGGTTCCTTTTACGCCCGTTTCTAACGACGCGGTGAAAATTATAAACGTAATCGCAGACGCTTCTAAAAAGATAGACCTCAGCGAAGCCGACATAATAGTCGCCGGCGGACGCGGAGTAGGTTCGAAAGAAAATTTCAAGGTTTTAGAAGACCTCGCGGCCGCCATAAACGGCGTCGTGGGCGCATCGCGCGCGGCTGTAGACGCAGGGTGGCGCGAACATCACGATCAGGTGGGCCAGACGGGTAAGATAGTCAATCCTAAAATTTATATAGCGTGCGGAATTTCCGGAGCGATACAGCATACCGTAGGAATGCAGACGGCAAAATGCATAATCGCCATAAATAAAGACCCGGAAGCCAATATATTTAAAATAGCCGATTACGGCATAGTCGGCGACCTTTTTCAGGTGGTTCCGGAGCTGGCTTCCGAGCTTAAAAAACTTATTAACGGTTAAAGAGAGGTAATAAATGGCAGAAAAAGTTGACGTTGTAGTAGTCGGCGGCGGCCCCGCGGGAATCGCCTGCGCTTATACATTAGCTAAAGCCGGCGTAGAAACTATCGTTTTCGAACGCGGCGAATATCCGGGCGCAAAAAACGTTATGGGCGGCATTTTATTCACTAACGCGCTCGCTAAAATCATCCCGGATTTCCGTGAAAAAGCACCCGTAGAAAGGCCGGTCACTAAAAGAAAGTTCCTGGCATTAAGCGAAAAAGACGCTCTTGGCGTTGAAACCGGATTCAGCGAATTCACCCGCCCGCCCCATAACAATAACTTTACGGTTCTGCGCGCCAGATTCGACCAGTGGTTCGCTTCACAGGCCGAAGACGCCGGCGCGATGATCCTCAGTGAAACGGTAGTGGACGACTTTATCTACGACGATAATAAAAAGATAATCGGCGTTAAAACCCGCCGCGACGACGGTGATATCCTATGCAATTGCGTAGTTTTAGCCGACGGCGTAAATTCGCTTCTGGCTAAAAAAGCCGGGCTGCGCTCTGATTTCAAACCGAAAAATTTCGTTCTCGGCGTTAAAATGGTATTGGGCCTGCCCAGGGAAAAAATATGCGAACGCTTCGCTCTCGAATCGAATAACGACGGCGCAGCTTATGAATTTTTCGGCTCGGTCACCAATAACATACTGGGTTCGGGCTTTATTTACACCAACCTGGAATCCATATCCATAGGCCTGGGCGTGGCCGTAGATAGCGCCTGCAAGCTCGGCCTGCGTCCTTACGAGCTGCTGGATAAATTCATGGAGCATCCTTACGTTCGCCCGCTCGTTAAAGACGCCGAACCTATCGAATATTCGGCGCATTTGATTCCGGAGGGCGGATACCGCGAAATGCCCCACGTATTTATGGACAACGTTCTTGTATGCGGCGACGCGGCTTCGTTCGTAAACACTTCGGTTTATCATGAAGGGTCGAACCTGGCCATGGAGTCCGGCATACTCGCGGCAAAAGCTGTCATGCAGGCCCGCGGCCGCGGAGATTATTCAGCCAAGTCGCTCATGAAATACGCCGAATATCTCGAAGAATCGATAGTAATTAAAGACCTTAAAAAATACGAAAGGCTGCCTGAGTTCCTGCACTCATCACCGCATCTGTTCAATAACTATCTTGACCTCGCAATCGAGCTCGCAAAAGATTATTTTACCGTCGATGAACTTTCTAAAGGCGAACGGCAGAAGCTTATGTTCAAAAAAGCGTGGAGCAGAGTTTCTCTGATCCAGCTGATGTCGGACGCTTATAAGAGCTTCCGCTCCTTCATCTGGAACTAAAACGCGGTGCGTTAATATAGTTTTCTAAAATTGCCGGCGGCGGCATGCGATACAACCTGGAGGTATTAGATGAAAAAATTGACTATAGAAGACAAGGTCGGCCTTACTAAATTCAAGGTCGATACTGGAAAGCCGCATATTAAAATAAAACCTGAAATATGCAAAAATTGCGCCGAAAAATATTGCGTAACGATCTGCCCTGTGGAAAATTACAAGGTGGACGAAAATGGAAACGTTATCTTCGCTTTCGAAGGATGCTTCGAGTGCGGCACGTGCCGCATAGTATGCGATAAATGCGGCCTCGAATGGGACTACCCTCTCGGCGGCTACGGCGTTTGTTTCCGCGAAGGCTAATCTGCGCAAAAAATATAATTAAAAATTAATAGCGCCACAAAAAAGCCCTCCGAGTTTAATGCTTCGAAGGGCTTTTCTTTGTTAGATCGTTGCCTTATCGCCGGCGGCGCATGAAATATCGACTTGCTTCAAATACGACGCGGCATTTATTTGAAAAACTATTCCCAGCTGCTCATATAACCGTATTTAAAATCGCCGGGAGGGCAGAAGTTTTCCTTTACTGTACGGGCCGAGGTCCATCTTACCAGATTCAAAAACGAACCGGCTTTATCGTTGGTGCCGGATTTTCTAGCGCCGCCGAACGGCTGCTGGCCGACCACCGCGCCCGTGCATTTATCGTTGATGTAGAAATTGCCGGCGCTATATCTGAGCGTATCGAAAGCCGTCTTTACGGCGGTGCGGTCTTCGGCGAAAATCGCGCCGGTTAATGCATACGGCGAAGTCTGGTCGCATAATTCGAGCGTTTTTTCGAAATCGACGTCTTTATAGACGTAAATCGTGAGCACCGGCCCGAAAATTTCTTCCTGCATGGTTTTAAATCTTGGATCGGCCGTGAGAATGACCGTGGGTTCAACGAAGTAGCCGCGGCTCGAATCGCATCCGCCGCCCGCAATTATTTTAGCGTCTTTTGAATTTTTAGCGTAATCGATGTAGGATTTTATATTATCGAAGGAACTTTTATCGATCACGGCGCCCATGAATACCGAAAAATCCTCTACGTCGCCCATTTTTATCTTTTTGACTTCGGATACGAGCCTGTCTTCGAGCTTTTTCCAGACCGATTCCGCGATATACGCCCTGGAAGCGGCCGAGCATTTCTGGCCCTGATATTCGAACGAGCCTCTGATAAGCGCGGTGCAGAGAGAATCCAGCTCCGCGCTCGGATGGGCGAAGATAAAGTCTTTTCCGCCGGTTTCGCCCACGAGGCGCGGATAGCATTTATAAGAAGATATGTTATCTCCCACCGTTTTCCACATTTCGTCAAAAACGCCGGTGCTGCCGGTAAAGTGAATTCCGGCCATATTTTCGTTTTTCATGACCAGCGGGCCTATGAGCGAGCCCTGGCCGGGGATCATATTTAAAACGCCGTCGGGAAGGCCGGCTTTCTGCAGCAGCTTCATTATGAAGTAAGATGAATAAATAGCCGTTACGGCCGGCTTCCACACTATCGTATTGCCCATTACCGCGGGCGCCGAAATCAGATTGGAGGCGATGGCCGTAAAATTGAAAGGCGTCACGGCAAACACGAATCCGTCCAACGGCCTGTATTCGGTATAATTCCAGACGCCTTTATCCGAGCTGAGCTGGTTTTTATAGATCTGCGACATATTGTAAGCGTTGAAGTTGAAAAAATCCACCGATTCGCATACGGCGTCTATTTCGGCCTGGTAAACGTTTTTGCTCTGGCAGAGCATGGTGGCGGCGTTGATAGTAGAGCGCCATGACGTGGAAAGCAGTTCGGCGGCCCTCATGAATATGCTTGCGCGTTCGCTGTAGGTGAATTTATCCCATACTTTTTTCGCGTTCATAGCGGCAGAGATAGCGGCGTTGATCTCTTTTTCTCCGGCTTTATGGAATTTAGCCAGCCTGTGGCCGTGATTGTGGGGCGAAGAGGCGTATCCAAAATTGCCCGTATGCACTTCTTTGCCGTTGATTAAAAGTGGAATTTCGATTTCGCCTGATTTCAATTCGGCGATTTTGGCTTTAAGCTCTGAAGCGGCAGGAGTGCCTTTGGAGTAATTAAAAATAGGTTCGTTTACCGGTTTTGGAATTTCAAATAATCCGAACATTTCTTACCATCCCTTTCTTGATACGATAATTTTAAAAAATGATATTCGAAAAGAAGGATGGCGGGCGTACGAGCAAGCCGTCATAAAATAAAAACCTATCCGGAGAAATTGCGGACAGGCGTTTTGCCTTTTCTCCTTTCCGAACACGGGAGGCAAAAACCGTTTCCAGTTCCGCCCTCGCCTGAAATGAATCCAGGCCGCCCATCGTTCATGGCTTATGCTTTAGAACTTCAGGGTCGAAGAAAAATAAAATTATTTATTCAGTTGTGTCTAAATGTTATCAGTTTTAAATATATAAGTCAAGAATTATATTAATTTAATTTTGTTATTTATTTTAGCTTAAAATAGTTTTTATCATCGAATAATTTTCAAAAAGCGGATTGAAAATATTGTCGAAATTTTTATTGGTTTCAAGAACGTTGAGCAGCATCGAATGATTGGCGAACCCTTTTTCGATGAGCGAAACCGCTTTTTTTACGTCGCCCGCGTTAGCCGCGATATCTTTTCTTTGCGCGGCGAAGGCTTTTGCGTACCATTTTATAAGCGCGTAAAATAAAGTCAAAAACTGGTACTGCTTTAAAATTCCGTCGGCATAAAACGATCTTTTTCTGAATATGAAATGGCTGAGATATTTTTCGACGGGTGCCATAAGAGATGAATCATCTACGTCGAATTTCATGAGCGAGTGGAGCTTAAAACCGAAGTTGAGCCCTTCGTCGGGCAGCTTAAAATTTCCGAATTTAGCTGAACATTTCAACATATTGAATAATACGGTGAAGCCTTTTACCAAACCGTTCAATTCTTTTTTGCCGACTTGATGAAGGCTTATGAACGCCATTAAAATGAGAGGGCCGTAATTTTTTGAGGGGCTGTTATCGTATATTTCAGAACACTTTTCAATCAATTTTTTCATGACCGGTTTATTGGCGAGCTCCGAACGGAATTTTTCACGGTAGTTTTCACGGTCGTCTTCGTGAAGCTTTTTAACAAGCCTTGAAAGGAACAAAACTATATAAAGCGCCACGGCCATTCTTTTATCGAAATTCATTGCGGAACCGTAATTATTCCATAAATCAGCGTCGCGGATATAATCTATGTCGTTTAAATGACTGGCGTTATTTTTGTCGAATAAAAAATCCGAAACGAAATGATTGATCTGAAGCATATCGCGATACTCTATTTCCACGCCGTCCGCCATTTCCAGAAGCGGTTCCGCAATTGTTTTATCGTTGTCGCAAGCTATTAATTTTTCTATTTCGGAAATATCGTGTGAAGGCTTTTCTTCGTTATAAACTCCGGGGCAGAAAAACGAATAATTTACCTGCACCACGTTATCAGGAAGATATAACAACTTTACCGGAAAGCTTTTGCATGTAACGGCTTTGTAATCGATGCCCTTTTCGGTGTGCATGTGGCAAAGATTGTCTTTTTTTAAAAATATGCAGCATCCGTCGGAGCGCATCTTGAAATTATATTTTAAACTGGTTTTGCAGTTTAAGTAGTTTATTTTTTTTATTGCTACCTTAATCTCTTCGCGCGGCTCATAAACCGATTGACGCGCGAGCTCGGCTTCCGCAAGCCCGGCGTTCGCGAGAGAGTCGTGCCAGTTAGTTTCGTCAAACCTGGCAGCTTCGTCGCCGCCGATAGGTATTTGCCACTTGCGGCAGCATGCGCCGCAGCAAAGGCAGGAGTAACTGATATTGGAAGGAAAAATTATTTTATACTCGGACATCGCCTCTCCTTAAATATAAGCTATTATAATTGAAACAATCACTATGAAAGACCCGGTGATCTGGTTGGCGCTAACCGGCTCCTGCAGAAGGATATAACCGCAGAGCATTGAAAATGCCGGTGTGAGGTTGCTGAAAGTCATCGTCGTTACCGGCCCTGTTTTTTTAATGCATATATTCCAGAAAATCATGGGAAGTATAGTAGAAAAAAATATGGAAAAAATAAACGATGCGTAAACGAACGCCGGAAGCGAAAGCCATCTTGTTTGCGCAAGTTCGCCGTAGGCGAATGGGATCATCATGAAAGACGAAATAAAAACGGCGTTAGCTGTAAGTCTTATCGGCGAATATTTTTTCAGAAGCGGCTTTGAAAATATCGAATATACCGACCAGGCCAGAGTGGAAAAAAACGCAAGCATCATGCCGTAATAGTAATTAGAGCCGGCGGCCGCCAGCGACTGCCTGTCGACGAAAATACAGTAAATGCCGAATAACGATAGTAAAATGGCCATGAACTTTTTAAAACAGAATTTATCGATTTTAAATAGCGGCGCTATAATAAGGGTTATAAGCGGGGAAGTGGAAAGTATTATCGACGTGGTGGAGGCAAGAGTATATTTTAGCGCCACGGCCATTAACAGATTGCTCGCACCGAAGCCGCCGAATGAAATCAAAGCCAGCATTCCCATGTCTTTTTTGTCGGTTATAAAAGGATTTGCGCCGCTCTTATAATATGCCAGAAGCATCAGAAGTATTCCGGCCGCAATAAAACGCGAGGCGCAATATGAAAACGGCGTTATTGCCGAGTAAACGTTTTTGACTATAACATAATTAAAGCCCCAGGCGAAAGCGATTAAAAACAATATTAAAAAAGTGATTTTTTTGTCTTTAAAACCTTCCGATGCCGGTTGTTCGAAACCGCATGCCGAAAAGCTTTCCGGCGATACATTTTGCGCGAAATTATTTAAGGAAGTCGTCATTTTAAATAGTCCATTCTAGTAAGGAGCGAGGCGCCGCGTTCAACGCTGCGCCTCATAAATATAACAGCTTAATCTTTTTTCAATGAAATTGCCTCGCGGAATTTTATTATTTGATTTCCGGAGCCGCCGCCGTCGGTGTTTTTTTAGTTATCTTTCCTTCGTTCTGGTCTTTGGACGTCATGGCGAAAGCTGGAGTATTCGAGCTGTTTATAGGCGTTGTGGCGATCGTCAGAACTGCGCCTAAGGCGAAGCCGCCGGCAGGAGCCGGTTCCGTAGAGCCTTTATAAATTATTTCGCCCGCGGGCGTGACTTCGAACGCTTTAATGACATCGCCTTCGTATCCGAACGATGAATTCACTATTTTAATAGACATGCCGTCGCTTTGAAGCGCTATGTTTTCAACCGGCACGGGGC
The DNA here is from genome assembly GCA_029571125.1 of bacterium. Taxonomy (GTDB): domain Bacteria; phylum Muiribacteriota; class UBA9980; order UBA9980; family UBA9980; genus UBA9980. The sequence goes on along the minus strand of JAKPTH010000059.1, from coordinate 1,303 downwards.
CTGGAACTCCGTTGCCTGGAACGCTGGTTACGAACTCCGATTCGTTGCCGTCGGCCGGAGCCGTGCCGGGAGTCACATACGAAAGTTTAAGCAGTCCGCCTATATCTGAATATTCGTTTAAGCCGTTGGCGTCTTTGCTTTCTGACGGCGCGTAAGATCCCGACGAAGGCGTCGAGCCCATGCCGATAGTCGTGCCCTTTAAAATCCTTCCCAGCACGGCGTAGCCCGTGGTGCCGGAAGACGGGAGAGCATCTATTACTACGCGGAGATCGTTAAGCAGGGTTACCGATGTGGTGTCGCTGATATTGGCGAGCCCGTAGTTCGGCAGGTCGTGACGCAGGCGCATGTGGCCGGTAAGTTCCGTGGGCGGGGCGGGTATTACGCCGTCTGAGACGATCTGAGATTCTACGTTAAGCGGAGACATTATCGAATACATAACGGTGCTTCCGGCTTCAATCGTGGTATCCGAAACCACTACGGTTGCATACGGCGCGAAGCCGCCAGCGGGAGCCGCAGGCGATGAAGCTTTGAACTTCATGGCCGCGGAAGCGTTTGAATAATAAACGAAAATCCGGTCGCCTTCTTTGGCCACCGCCGTGCTGGATACCCTGAAAGCTCTGCGCGCGTTGGTCCAGGTTAAATTCTCGGCCGCGGGCGGAGCTGGAATTACTCCATAGGCGCTCCATCCTGAAAGGTTGCCCGCCCTGTCTTTGAAGCGGTAATAAATAGAACCGCCTGAAAAGACCGTGAATTCGGACATTATAACATCGCCTTTGGCATGGCCTTTGACGGAGAGCATTTCATAGGCGTTAGGCTGAGCGGCTGAATCGGGAGCCGTTGCGCCTACATAAAATTCGAGCTGCGATAATTCCGCGTATTTAATGGCGTCGAGAGCTAAAATAAAGCTCTGACCGTTGCTGAACATTAATTTTGAAAGCGTCGCCGAATCGGGCGTCGGAGGCGCTACAGTGTCTTTGGCGATATCGATGGCCGAAGCCGTTACGGCTTCTATTCCGGCCGCTGATTTTATACCGTTTCCGGCCAGTAACTGCAGGCCTTTGCCGTTTGCCGCGACTATGCCTTCGATCTGTTCGGCCGAAGTTAAATCGGTGGCCAGCCGCAGATGCGCCGTGGCCAGAGATAATTCAGGCCTTACTTCGATGGTGTCGGCCGAAGTGAGCGCAATGGAATTCAAAAGTACTTTTGAAGGATCAAAATTAGATATGGTTATGTTTTCGCTGAAAACCAGTCTGATGGTGTTTTCGGAAATTATCTGCGCCTGCACCGCCGGGACCGGTTTGGA
>JAKPTH010000058.1 GCA_029571125.1 bacterium | reverse complement strand
ATATATTTTTTTGAGCCCTACATTTTGTATATCTATAAAAGACTAAACTTGACTTTTATGAAATAATAAAGTAAAATAAAAAAAAATAAGACGGGTGATTAATCTGTCAGATAACAGCGCCAATCCTAAAAATAACCTGATATCGCTCATCTGCGACCAGGCGGTGAGCCTGCAAATAGACTATGGCAGGCATTTCAGCGATACTTTCAAAGCGTTCGGCTTCTATAATTATTCTGAAGACGGCATAATGGAAGCCGTATCTTCATGGAACGCCCTTACGTCCGAATATATAAAGGCCGGCGTAATGACCGGCGGAATCGAAAAGCTCGTTCCGGCCTCGCTGCTCGCGCCTCAAAGCGGCGCGCAGCTCATGCAGCTTCTGTCCATCCTGCTCGGCGATTTAAAGCGCCGCTACGACTCCATAATACTCGAAACTATAGCCTACGATAAAAAAATGTGCGCCGTGCTTTCCGCCGGAATTGCCGATAAAATAGAGGCATTCAAAAAAAATATAATGGAGTCTCTCGCTCCGGCAGGCGAAAAAGAAAAAAACGCCGAAGAAGAAAAACACCAAAAATTCCGCCTGAAGCTCGAAGAAAATCTTCGCGCCATGGAGGACGATCTCCGGCTGTACTTTGCCGAAGCAGAATTAAGCGAAACGCTTTTCAGAACGGACTGCGGACAGGACATCTCGATAATAGGCCAGAAGCACCTTTCGCCAGGCTTTAAAATAAGCCCCTCCGACGCCGCCAATATATTAAAAAGATTCTCCGGCGAAGAAAGCGTAATCACTTTTTCCGCCAGGGACCTTTCTTATATAGCCGTGAAGGTTGATTATAATTATAAGTTATTCGATTATGCCGGCCGCGCCGCGCTCGTGGTTATAAAAATCAACTCGGACAGGCCCTCCGCCCGCGACATACTGTTCGTAAGGCAGACCGTTAAACTATTGCTGGCGGCCGATTCCAAACTTATAAGCGATATCGAGGCGCTTATAAGTTCAATAAAAATTGAACTTATGAAAAAAGCGGCCATGCCGCACGACGCGTTCGAAAATATCGACGGTTTTTTCCGTTCGCTTTTAGAAACTCTCTGCAGCCAGTGCGGCGCCAGATATGCGCTTTTCATGTGCGCCGGAGAAATGAGCAAAAACGATTCGCTTAAAACTTTCGGTTTTTCAGAGTCGCATTCCAGCCTCATCGCCAACCGCATGATTCCGCTGCATTCAAAATTGATGAAATCCATCAGCGGATACTTAAGCGGCTCCGGAGTCAAACGCATTAAAAACGCCGCCGAAAATATAAAACAGATATCTTCCGAATTTTTATCATTTTCAGAATACAGCATCGGCGAAGCTCTCTTAATGCCTCTCACGCAAAACGAAGTCTTGAAGGGAGTTATCATTTTATTCACGGAAAGCGGAGGCTCCTTTTCCATAGAAAGTGAAATGGCGGCGGATTCCGTTGTGGATCATATAATAAACGCCTTATGCAACTGCATGAACTGTAACAGGATAAAAAAAGAAAACGCCGATTTCAACGCCAGGCTCGAAGAAGCCGTCAGCCGCGAAAAGCTCAAGCTTCTCGCCGCCATCTCAACCGGAATAGCGCATAATTTCAACAACCTCATGGCCGTAATCCTCGGAAGGGTCGGTCTTTTACAGAGACAGCTGACCGACGAAAAAGCCCTGGCGTCGCTTAAGGTTATTGAAACCACTCTGAAAAACGGCGAAGACATAATCAAGAGGCTTCAGGCTTTCATCCCCAAAAAATCAATGAATACAGGGCACCTTCTTACCGATATGAACAAGCTAATATCCGATGTGGTAGAAATAACCAGGATGCGCATACAGGCCGAAAGCTATCTTAAAAACGTAACTATAAACGCCACCGTTAACCTGTGCAAACTCCCC
>JAKPTH010000035.1 GCA_029571125.1 bacterium | reverse complement strand
AAGTTTCGCAATCGTTTATAAGCCTTGATAAATTTGATAAAATCGAATTTTGAGGGTAAAACCACGATATAAGCCAGAAATATGTCAGCGCGCTTTTGACTCCCAGGCGGGTTTTTACGGTTTTCACGAAATCGAAAACATGATAGTCGGGAATTATTACCGACGCCTGACCCCGCGTATCGGGATTATTCGACGAATTTATATGAACGCACAGCACCAGCTCGGGCGTCATCATATTGATCTTGCTCATCCGCCCCGGAAAAAGGACTTCCGAAGGCTTTTTCTTATCGTCAAAACTTTCGGGCGAATCGAAAAGTCTGAAATGCCTGTTAACGTTGGCCTGATCTTTATATTCCGGCGAGTCGAAAGACTTATCGCGCGTAAGGCCGGCGTCAAAATTGACGCGCCTGTACTCTTCGGGTTTTTTTACTCCATATGACGAAAGCAGCTTTGCGAACTCGCGCCATCCTTTATCGCTGTTGGCGCTTTTTAAAATTTCAAAAGTTTTTTTGCATATTTCGAGAACGATCTTCTCTTCGCTTTCCTGCTCATGATAGGCGCCGTAATTATATCTCGTTAAAAATTTACGCGCTTTTATATCCCAGTGATCGCCTTCCGTTAAAGAAGCCTTTTCAGATTTTCCGCCGTGCCCGGGGTCGATTACGATTTTATAAGTTTTATACCGGGGATTAAGCGCGACGGACTCGGGAACCGTTTTTTTAGAGCTTTCTTTTTCGACGCCCGAAGAGCCGTAATTCCAGAGCCGCGTCAGAAAATTGTCTTTTATAAATGACGCTTTGCCCGAAGCGGCGAACGCCCACGTTGCTGACGAAAAAAGTATTGCATAAAAACAGACGATTATAAACGCCGAAATTTTAAAGAGATATGATTTTTGCTTCGAATAAGGATTGTTCATATAATAACGCGTTCTCTCTTTTCTTTTGAATATTATCCAAAATTAATTTTTGTTATAATATAAAAACTTAAACCTGAAAATTTATAAAAATTTTTCAGCTAATTCACGAATAATATCGACACTAAAAATTAAAATAAAAGCCATATTCAACAAAATATAATATAAAAATAAAGGCGCCTTGAACCCGTCACATTTTTTTAAAGAGCAAAACAACATAACATAACCCGGCCTTAAAAATAAAGCCCGGTTATGTTAAATATTATAAGCACTGGTTTGATTTTAATCTTGAGATAATATTGCGGCTTTGCGTTCCATGGGCCTTATTACGGATATGACGCGGCCCAGGATAGTTAGATGGTCTACATAAAAAGGCTGCAGCTTGCTGTTGGCGGGCTGAAGTTTAATACGCCCGTTTTCGAGATAGAACCTTTTCAATGTGGCTTTATCTTCTTCGACAAGCGCAACGACTATATCGCCGTTGGAAGCGTAGTTCTGCTTTCTGACAAGGACCATATCGCCGTCGTCGATAAGATCTTCTATCATGCTTTCGCCTTTAACCTTTAAAATGAAAGCCTCGCAGTTCGAAATTAGAGAACGGGCTATTTTAATGGTTTCGTCATAAGTCTCATATGCGAATATAGGGCTTCCGGCCGCAATTTCACCGATAACCGGAACGTCGACGACGTCTTCGGCTGTCTGAGGGTCGGCTGTTTTAAATTTCCATTTAGCGGGCCTTATTGACCGGGATTTTTTTGAATCTCTGAAGATCTGGCCCTTTTTTTCGAGCTCGGCAAGATGATAATGGACCGTGGATGTGGAAGTGACTCCGATATGATCGCTTATTTCATGAATGCTCGGCGAACTGCCGCGGTTTTTCAACTCGGAAATAATAAAATCAAGAATAGCTTTTTGACGAGATGATAAAGTTGTGTCTGTCATAATTGACCAACCGCCTTTTTAACGTACTCCGGTTTATCGAAAATTATTTCGATAATTTAATTCTACAAAAAAAAATCGTCAATGTCAATAACAAAAATTAATTATTTAAAAACCTTTGCGGCACAAAGAAAAAGAGCGGCGGTAAAATTAATTAACCCGCCGCTCTTTTTTTAAATTTAAAAATAAAATATTATATATGCATTTTATTTTACTTCGCCGTTAACGCAAAAGCTATCTTATTATTCTGAAACCATATTCATAAGTGCGCTCGTAGTAACCCTTACAAATTCCGTGCAGAGGCCAAGATTGATAAATTCAAATTTATCGGTGGTCTGATGATAATTGGAATTGGCTTCGAATTCGTCTTCTATGAATAAAAAGCATGGTATCTGAGCTTTTAAGAACGGTATGTGGTCGCTTCCCCATGGCCTGTATGAAACGGTTATTTTAAGGCGCCTGGTTTCATCGGCCTGCTCTTCTGCGGCCGATATGAAATTTGCTATAAAATCTTTATAGTTTTCATATGTTTCAAAAAGCGACGACAGCGGAGGCGTTTTATCGAAGCCTATCATGTCGAAGTTTACGACCCCGAGCACGTTAGTCAATTC
>JAKPTH010000664.1 GCA_029571125.1 bacterium | reverse complement strand
AAGCGGCACGTCAGGCGGCGAGTTGGTGTCGGTGGCATAAGACGATTCGTTTCCGCTGGTATTATAAATTGAATACGCGACCGCGTCGCCGGGCGAAACATGCACTTTTACAGCTTCGTTAGTTAAGTCTTTTTCGGCGGGGTACGATACGCCTATAGCGTAAGGGCCGAGCTTGTCGTTATGCGTTCCGCTCGCGACGGTCCTTCCGAGATAAGTGTAAGTGGCCACGTTTTTTCTATAAATTCTTAAAAGCTCGGTGCTCGAGGCAAGGGCTGAATTGGATATCGTTACATTGCTGGCCGAATCCGACCAGGTAAGATTTATAGTTGAAGGAGAGGCGGGTACCGTTCCGTCTTCCACCCAGTCGGATTTATTGGTATTGGTAGAATCGACCAACCTGTACCAGACGCGGCTGCCGTCGCCCGGAAGGGAGTCTTCGGCCTGCGTCATAATGGTTCCGGCGCTAATGGTGTAAGACGCGGTTAACGCGCTGGTATTCGAAGCCGCCGTGGCGGCCGAAGGGTAATTGCCGAAAAATACGTCCAGCTTGACTTTTTCGCTGCAGTTGATATCCGTTCTGCATTCGACTTTGCGTGACGCTTTACTGAAAAATAAGTTGTTTTGATCGAGAATGCCCGTGCCGGACGAAGGCGCTACTTTATCGGGTATCGCGTTGCCGGCCGTTCCGTCCAGGTTTTTAGCCGCGAGTTTGTTGCCGAACAGGTCGCTGATGTAATTGGACGTATCGGCGTTGTAAATGTTTAATTTTACGAGTCCCGTGCCTTTTACCGTGTCGTCGAAAGCTATTTTCAGAAAAGTTTTTTTCGAATCCGCGTCGTTTACCATTGCGTATCCGCCGCTTGCGGTTATATTGAGAGGAACGTCTATGGAGCCGTTGAAAACCGTTACGCCGTAATGGAACTTAGTAGTGCCCGCCGCCGGATCGAGCGTTCCGACTATCTGCATTTCCCTGTCGAATCTTATGTAAAGATAGTTGAGATTTCCGTCTTTATCGTCGTCGGCAGCGTAGCAGTCGTCCACTTTTACGATCGGCTGTGAATCGCTGGCGCCGTAAATTATTTCTATTGCCGGCGAACTCCAGCTGGAAGCGTTGCCGGAAACCGCATTATATTTAAACGCCTGTACGGGGACTTTTCCGGTGCTGAGCGTCGAAAAGTTCAGCGATCCGTTATCCGCGCTGCCGTTTTTTACGTCGCCGAAATTTGAAAAAGTAACGTTGGCGGTTGCCGGGGCGTTTCCGAATACGGGAGTTATGCCGTTGGCGGTTGCCAGAGCGCTTACTTTAATAGTTTTTTCGTTTAGCGTAGCTTTTACCGTCAAAGCTTCGTTAAGGTCTAGCGATATAGCGGGCCGCATTTTTACCGCAGCCGCGCCTGCGCTGTTTACAAAACCTGCAGTTGCGCCCGCGCCGCCGTCTTCGTTTTGAACCAGTAAATTCGCGGCTGGAAGCGCCGGAGTGACAGGTAATGTTCCATCGGCGGAAAATGCCGATATATTTCCGTTTTCATTTATAAGCGAATACAGGACGTGCTTGCCGCCTGCGATTACTCCGCCGCTGCCGGCCGTGAAAGAGAACGCGCCGGTCAAATCTATGCCTTGAATGTAGCCTTTTTCTTTTAAACCGGCCGGGGTGCCTGTTGCGTCATCCGACTGGTAACAGATTAATTTAGAGGCGGTGCTGCTGGTTCCCGTTATAGCTCCCGCTTCCACCGTGACGTGATTGCCCGTTTCATAAGCACGATAAGAGATTTTTGAAACGTCAGGCTCTTCGGCTACTTTGCCGTCGGCAACCCATGCCGATGAATTTTTGGCTTCGTCGTTCAACCTGTATTTTATGTTAATGTTTTTATCTTTTTTGGCAATGCCGGAAATTAAATCGCCTGTAGAGTATTTTCCGCTAGTTGAGAAAGCCGCTTCGGCGGTAGTGGCCGCAGGTAAAGTTTCAAAATAAATTTCCAGTTTGGCTTTTTCGCCGCAGTCGATCGCGGCAGTTGAAAGAACGACTTTGCCGGTGGCGTTATTGTAAGAAAGATTCGAGGCAATAATTTTTGAAGCCGTGGGAGCCACTCTGTCGGGGATGGCCCTGCCGCCCCCGCCGTCGAGATTTATTGCGGCGAGCCTGTTGCCGAATAAGTCGCTTAAAAAGTTGTTTTGATCGGCGTTGACTATATTTATTCCTACGAGGCCGGTTCCGGCAACGCCGTTGTTGAATTTGACTATGAGCTGCCTTTTATTGGCCGACAGCTCATATCCGGTGATCATGAGCTCGGATGAATCCAGGCCGTTAAAAACCGTAACGCCGTTGTGGAAGCCCGTTAGGCTTTTAGATACGCTCAGTGAACCGTTTATCTTCATTTCGGTATTGAATTCTAAAACCAGCGTATTTAACTTACCGTCATAATCGTCGTCCGTCGCCTGGCAGTTTGCTAAAACAACGGTCGGCGGCAAAAGGCTTGCCGGATATCTTAAAATTTTAGCGGTGCCCCATTCGGAAGCGTTTCCGTTGGAGTTTATTTTTGAAGCGGAAACCGATATATCGCCGGTGGAAAGATTGCCTGCGAAAGCGAACGAACCGGTTATAGGGTCGCCGGCGTTTGCGGGAGGACCGCTGATATAGGAAATATTAGGCGTTTGCTCGCCGAATACGGGCGTGGCGTCTAAAGTGGCCCTGGCGGTCATTATTATGGTACTGTTGTCTGAAGAGGAAGCTTTTAAACTGATAGCTTCGCCTGTAATGAGCGGAACGCCGGGCCGCATTTTGACGGCGGCGTGGCCGTTTTTATTTATATAAGCGGCTTCGGCGCCCGAACCGCCGTCGCCGGCGCCTACAAGTACGTTAGGTTCTGGAAGGACAGGCTTTTGCGGGATAACGCCGTCCACCGTATAAGCGGAAATGTTTCCGCTCGAGTTTGTGTGAGTGTATAGCACGTATTTGCCGGTTTCGATATTAATGACATTTGGCGTACCAGCGCTGCTGTTTCTTGCCAGAAAGTCGTATGATCTAGTCCAATCGGTTATGGCCGTTAAAGAACCTTTGGCGAAGATATTGGTCGCGCCCTGAGAATCGTCCGATTGATAGCATGTGATCGCGGTTATTTGAGGATCGGCTGTCGCATTGGAAGATACCACTACATAGCCGCCGTTTGCATAAGCCGAAGAAGCAGAAGAGTAATAGGCAAGTTTATTGGCATCAGGCGCGGCGGGAATGTCGCCGTCTTCGGTATATGAAGAAATGCGGCCGGCCCTTTCCAGCGCGTAGTAAAGCTTGTCGCCCTGGCGCGGGAAAGTGGCGGTGATAACGTCGCCGGAAACGTG
>JAKPTH010000650.1 GCA_029571125.1 bacterium | reverse complement strand
TAGTTTTGTCGGTATCGTCGAAGGTAAGGCCTTTAACGGCGTTGTAGCCTTCTTCGTATTCGGCTTTGGCTTTAGAGTCCAGTTCGCCGTCGAGAGCCTGGTAGGCGGCCATCATATTGGGCGCGCCGGAAGCGGTCGTAGAAGATACTTTATTTTTGAAGATATCGCCGAGGTCGCAGCAGACCAAGCCGAACGATATCTTGGCTTCTTTATATGTCTGCTTGTTGGTAGTATCTTTAAGCGGATCGGTAGCTTCGGAAGCTAATATGCTTTTAATCTTGGTTTTGCTTTCTTTCACGAAAGTTTCGTTCTGACGGCGGCCGCTGGTGGCTACGAGCGAAAGCGCGTCTTTGAGTTTTTCAAGCACATTCATTTGATTTTGAAGGTCTTCAATAGTTTTGTTGATATAAACGTCGAATCCTTCTTTTATTTTAGCGATTTCCTGAGGACTCGTAGAGCCCAGTATCGCGTCTTTATAAGCCTGTTCAAGTTTGGCCGGCGAGGTCAAATTTAAATTGCCGAGCGAAGAGGTGCGTTTAGCTTCGAGGTCCGCAACAATCGGCGTTAATTTGCTCATAAAAGCTGAACTTTTCTTTTTAGCCTGTTCTTCCTGTTTATAAGTCGCCGCGTCCTTGGCCGGATCGGCATAAATCATGCTCATAGCCGTGGCGATAGGCGTTACGTCGCAATTCGGCACGGGTTCGTTTTCTTTGACTTTTCCAACGAAAGTGGAGAGCATTTTGTTCTGAGTGGTTTTGCTCTTCGCAATAATTTTATATGATTTGGTGAAATCTTTGGTTTTAAACGAATAAGCCTGACCGTCTTTAACGGTTTTAGGGTTCGTTTCGCCCGCGTCGAGCGATATGGAAGGAACGGCGTTGCCGTCGTAATCTACTAACGTTACGTCAAATTCTTCGCCCGTAACCAGATAGCTCAAACCAAGTTCGGCCATGCCTGCGGCCGAGTTAATGGTTCCGCTGATGGTCGCGGGAGCCGCGTTAGGATTTACCGGCGTAGCGCCGACTACGATACTGGTGCCGTCGTAGTTGATGGACGTGTCGCTGGTTAAATTAAAAAAGTATGAATCGCCTGCTGTAAAAGAAGGATCAGTGCTATCTAAAAGCACAACCGTTCCGTTGGTGTCGCGGACGACCTGAATGAAGCTGCCGGCGGCGGGGCTCCATTTGTATATGCCCTTGATCATGGAATAAGCTTCCATTAACTGTTTAAAAGTCATCGAAGCGGGCACCTTCGAAAAACCGACCAGATTAAAGCCGGTTTTTAAAGTGATATTTCCGATGGAGGAAATAACGTTTCCGGGAACCGAAATAACGATGTTAGAAGCCGCGCCGCTTTTAACGATATAGCCCTTGCCCGCCGCGAGGCTGGTAAGAGTGCCTTCGGTAACGCTTAAAAAGCTGCCGGCAGCTGCGCTGTAAAGATAAACGTCTTCTATGGATGAGTTTAAAGCCTTAAACTGGGCGGGCGTCATTGTAAGCGCCGTGGTGAAGCTGACGAATGTAAAGCCCGGTCTTAAAGTTATGCTCTGCGGAGTCTGAGCGAAAGCGGTGGACGTAAATAAAATCGCAATTAAAACGATCGCGATAAATATTTTTTTTATCATTTGATTCTCCTTTTTATTTTATAATTTCAATTTCCTAGTTATATAAACTTCTACTTTATTTCTATGCCCTTGCCGCCGTTATCGAATTTGTCCTGAGGGCTGGCGTAGATCATGAAGCTCGTTTTTTTTGCGGTTTTAAAGGTCGCGGTATGCTTTAGTCCGTCTTCGGTTTTGACTTCGTTGAATTCCGACCAGAGCGGAGCGTTGTTGAACGCGAAATCGGATGTAACGACATAAGCTTTTTTTACGGGCGACGATGTCTGGTAATTAACCGTAACCGTGTCGCCTGTTTTTTCCACTTTAACCGATTCGGGAATTACGGTGTTCGAACCCGAAAGAGGAACCTGTTCGTTCACTACGGCGCTAGTTCCGCCGCCGCCGCAGCCCGTAAGCAATACAAAAACAAAAAGCAGAGATAATAATCCCGATACTTTTTTGAGAACTGACCTTTGATTTAACATTTTACCCCTCCTGAAATTAAAATTTGATATATAAATGTGGTTGTTGCCCGTATAAAAAAAATACCGATATGGAAGATGAATCCCACATCAGTATTTTTATGGTTATCGGTATTTTAGTTTTAATATAAAACTTTTAATCATAGCTTCCTTATAAAGAACTCAAAAACGTGACCCACAAAGAACATCGCTAACTGAACAAAATTAATCTTGCTTACACTTATTAATTGTATCACCGCCGGTTAAAAAAGTCAACTATATTTTCAAAAAAAACAAGAAAACCGCAAGAATTTTTATTTAGTCTTACGGGAAACGCGAATTTCGGCTTTGCCGGATTCAGGCAGCGGCTCGGGCTCGGGCTCAGGCTGTACCGCCGCCGAATCCGAAGACGGCGAAAGCGCCCATGAACCGTCGGCAGCCTGAACGAACGACTGCTCAAAAGCTATGTAAAAGTCATATAGCTTGCTTCCCGCCGAGCCCGGCTGCAAAAGCATGCGCCCGTCAGGCATGAATACTCCCTGCGGCACGTCGGTCTTATAAACGCCGTCTACGCGAAGATAAGAATAAAGCGTCGCTTTGCCGTCCGGCGAGTAGGATATGTAAGATTCGTCCTCGGCGGTGACTTTAAGGCCGTCTACCGACGACAGCATTTCCAGCAAAGCCGCGCGGGCGTCGGCGCCGTATTTGAAACCGGCGGGAGAGTGCATGGCCTCTATGGCTGAAACGCGTTGTTCCGCAGAAAGCGTGAGATCGTTGTAATTGGACAATATGCCGCCGTACAGCTTCATGATAGAATTCCTGTCGGCTTCCGGCATTACTTTTTCGATATAGCAGCTGTATGGAAATGAAAAGACCGCATTGTTAAGGCTCGCATCGGGATTCGCCGCATCGTATTTTACCAGCTTGAACATGAACATATACGTGCCCGGAGCGATGTCGCCGACCTGCCTGTTTAATTCGAGAATATAGGCTATTTCATTTTCAGCGGTCGATCTGTCGAGCTTGATGTTGGCCGGAACGCCTTCGGCCGGAAGGAATTTGCCTTCCAGCTCAGGCTGTCCAGAGTTATCCGCGCGCAGCACCGTTACATAAACATCGGTGTAAGAGTTATTGACATTTTCTGGGTAATCGGTGACGTTGACCTTTAAAACATCCTGTCCCACGGTGTCTATCCATGAAATGCTCGCGCTTCCGTCAGCGGTTTTAACGCTGAACGGAACGTATGCGTCCGCGCAGCCGGAATCGGCGGAGGCCGTCACGGCTATATCGTAAGGCCCGGGTTCCACTGCCGCCGCGGGAATTGCCAGGCTGCCGCTCCATCTGGAATTAACCAGCGTCAGCGTGGTCTTTACCGGTACGCTCATCTGATCGTCGGAATAAACCAGGTTTCCGAACCGGAACAATTGAGCTTCGACCGTCGTGACGGCGGCCGCCGAACCCGATTCGTCCATAACGCCGGGAAGCATTATATCGGCGGTGACGTTAACCGTGTAACTGGAGGATTCTCCGGCCCGGACCGAAGGCGGGTCGAGAGTAATGGAGCTTATTATCGGAGAGCCGCCGTCATACGACGGTTCGGCGTTCCCTTCGTTCTGAAGCGATTCTATGAATCCTTTTACGTCGAATATAAAATATTCTTCGGGGTTCTGCATTATAAGTTCGTTAAAATAACGCAGCGCCAGGTTTTTACATGCGGCGTTCCTGTCTATGGACATGAAATATCTTTCCATGTAGAGTATGGCGAGCTGGAACTTAGCTACGGCCTTGAAGGATTTAACCTGCACTTCCGAAGTTATGGTGCCGAAATATTTAGGATCCTGCGCGCCCGGACCGGCATTGAATATCGCCGAGAATACGGCCTCGGCGTCGGCTATGACCGGATCGATTTCGGATGCGGGAAAATTGTTTGAATAGTACATCCTGAGCCTGTCCATGAGCGCGAGCGCGCGTTCAAATTCCGCGCCCGGAGCCTCTTGAGCTGAAGGTTCGCTGTAAGTTTCGCCGCCGATTTCAAATTGCGTGTCAAGATCGCCGCTCATTTTTCTTACTTCGCCCATGAAAGAAGAATTGGCGAATTCGAGAGAGAAATTTTTTAACACGCGTTTGGCGCGGTCTTTATCTTCGGCGTTGGCCTGCTGGCCGACTTTGAACTTATTGTAAAGCGCCGAGGCCGCATAAAAAAGGGCCGTTTCTCTAAGCTTGATTTCCGATGTGGCGAGCTTTGAATAAGCCTCATAGTAGCGCTTAAAAGAAGTTTCGAAATCGGCGGAAGCCTCGTAGGTAAATCCGTCATACGCGAAACTTTTTGCGCGGTTCATATAATTTTCGCCGTCCTGCATGAATTGATTTGCGCCAGCGCTCATGCCGTCCGCTTCGTTGCGTTCCGCTTCGGCTTCCGCTATCATTTCGCGGGCTATCCATTTGAGATTGGCATAATCAGGGTCGCCCGACTTTTCTATAATCGTGAAAAAAATCTTCAGCGATCTGGAAATAAGGTCTTTGTTTTTTATATTCGCGTTTTTAAAAGCCCTGTACTTGCTTAAATAGGCCATCCCGGACTGATAATAGGCTTCGCATCTAAGGTAGTTTTCGGCCGAAGCGTTTGCGTGCAGAGATTCTAAAATAGTTATCGCATCGTTTAAATACTTAACGGCGGTCCCTTCCGCGGGGGCTTCGGCCGTGCCGGCAAGAGTATTTCCCTTAAAAAGTAAGCGCTCGCGGTCGGCGGCCGCCGCAAGAGATTTTACGCTTTCTACCAGATCGCACGATTCGAATAAAAGGTTCTGGGCTTTTTCGTACTGCGCCCATAAAGGATCGGCGTAAGTTTCGTATTCGACGAACTGCCCGCCGAAATCGGTCTGAGTGCCGTTTATAAACCCTTCTCCCGCTTCGTAAAAGCTTGTGGTGGGCTTGATGCCGCTCAATATGTCGTTCACCGTAATTCCGGCGTCGGTGAATATTTTTTCGTCTGCGCTGTAATTGGCTTCCAGAGCTTCTATAGCTTTTCTGAAATTCACGACGTCTTCTTCGGAGCCGTTTTTAAGTTTGTCCAGAAGCGCGGCGAAAGCGAAAAGCGCTTCGTTGACGGCTTCGAAATTTTCTTCGGCCTGCATTCTGGCCTCGTAGCAGTTCTCCGATTTAACTACGCTTTTGACCGCTTCCTTGAGGTTTAAAAACGCTTTGTCCAGAGCGTTGAGCTGCATGTAGGCCTGGCCGAGGCCGAAGTTTTTAACTTTTTCATCGGTGACTTCGTTGAAAATCTGTACCGACTCGGACGGTTTTCCGCCGTTTATAAAGGCGTTGCCCTTCTCTTCGAGCACGTCGTTTTTATCTACTATTTCGCCGGTAGGAAGCGTAAACGAGATTTTTCCTTCGCTGTCGAGCTTGGCTAAAATTGAATCGGCCTTCACTTTGGCGTCGTTTAATTTAGAAGGATCTTCCTTGGCGAGTTCCGAGGCGTTTTTCAAAAGCGCGGCCGAAGCGTTTTTATCAAGGCCGGCCGCCTTGTCTTCGGCGTCGAGCTTCAAGTCCTTGACGGCGTTATAGCCTTCTTCATAAAGCGCTTTCGCCTGAGGGTCGAGTTTGCCTTTGACGGCCTGATAAGCCGCCAGAAGATTTTTTGAATTTTTAGCTGCGCCCATCGACTGCGAGCTCACTTTATTTTTGAATATATCGCCCAGATCGCAGCATACCAGGCCGTAAGATATTTTAGCTTCTTTATAAATATTTTCGTTGACGGTGTCTTTTAACGGATCCGAAAGTTCTAGAGAAAGTAAGCTTTTAAGCTTGTCTTTGCTTTCCTTGACGTAGGATTCGTTCTGGCGGCGGCCGTTAGTGGCCACCAGCGCGAGCGCTTCCTTGAGTTTTTTTGCGGCGGAAAGCTGGCCTTCGAGCTCGCCGATATAAGCGTCAAGGCCGTCTCTGATTTTAGCTATTTCGATCGGGTTCGCCGAGCCCAGAACGGCGTCTTTATAAGCCTGTTCGAGTTTTGAAAGGTCGCTGAAGCTGGCGTTCTGGATGCTGCTTTTTCTTTTTGTTTCCAGATCGCTGACTATAGGCGATATCTTGCTCATGAAAGTCGGGTCGGCCTTCTTTACGGCTTCTTCCTGAGCGAATACGGACGCGTCTTTGCTTGAATCGGCGTATATGAGGCTCAGCGCGGTATCGAGCGGAGTTATGTTGCGGTTCTGTACCGTTTGGTTTTCTTTCACTTTGCCGACGAAGGTCGACAGCATCTTATTCGACGCGGTCGAACTTTTGGCGATTACCTTGTAGGCTTTGGTGAAATCTTTGGTCTTGAATGAGTAGGTTTCGCCGTCTTTAACCGTTTTTGGATTTGTTTCGCCGTCGGCGAGCGAAACGGCGGGAATAACGTTTCCGTTAAAATCGGTAAGGGTGACTAAAAACTCTTCGCCGGTAGCCGCGTAGCTTATATGTGAAGCCGGAGCCATGGCGGCGGCTTTCAACGTTCCGCCGATGGTGGCGGGAGCCGCGGCCGTCGGGTTTGTTGCGTTTCCGCCTACCGCTATATTGGCGCCGTCGTAATTAATTGTGGTGTCGGAGGTAACGTTAATAAAATAAGACTCGCCCGCTTTAAAGACGGGGTCGGTTCCGTCAATCTGAACGGGAACGCCGGATTCGTTCCTGACTACTGCGATAAAACTGCCGGCATTCGCCATCCATTTGTATATGCCTTTTATAACCGAATGAGCGGTCATCAGTTCCGAGAACTTTACGGTAGCTGGCATTTTAGAAAACCCGACCAGGTTGAAGCCGGTTTTCAGGTT
>JAKPTH010000648.1 GCA_029571125.1 bacterium | reverse complement strand
ATAAATCTGGCCGACTTCGATGAAAGAATTTAAAAAAGCGTTAAGATCGTTTAAAAAATAAGATCTAACGCTCTGCATCCTTACGTTTGAAGTATTGATGACTTTAACTATGGTGTTAAAAACAGTTTTAAGCTGGTTGACGTATGCCGTTCCGTCATCGTCGTTCAAGCCGAGGTCGAGTTCATTTTCGAAATCGGTCCTGCCGCTCTGAGTGGAATTGATGATCGTGTCCGGAAGCTTCGAACGGTCGTTGAGAGCTATGAGAGCTTTAACGGTGCTGTCTTCGCTTATGACGGCATTTTCTATTTTGACTACTTTTGAATCTTCGGTAAGCTGCGAAGCCGGAGGAGTTTTGCCTACGATTTTTTTATAGATGACTCCGCCGTTTTTGTGCTTAACGGTTATCATCAATATTTTTGAAACGTCGTCAAGAGGAACCCTTATTTTAAAAGAAGTGGCGCCGGTAAATTGGCCGCTGGCGCCCGCGATCGGGTTAGAATTGATATCGCAGGCATTTATGGTATAGTCGTTTATGAAATTTATCTGATAAGCCGTGGGCGCGGCGGAACCCGATTGCAGGTCGGGGCCTGCGTTACCGGTAATTTCGACGGCTTTAGATGAGGGCAGCGGTTCGGGCGGCGCCGGAGTGCTCGAAACGCCGCCTCCGCCTCCGCCGCAGCCGTAATTAGCCGCCAAAACGATGGCGGCAAATAGTAAAAAAATAAATACGTATATGTTGCGTTCTTTATAAGTCAAATCTTCAAAGCCTCCGTCAATATTCTTCGCAGATAAGAAACGGCTTTCGGCGTGAGGCGGTTAATTACCTTCCGCGACAGCGTCGAGTTTTTTAATTTCTTCTAACACCTTCGCGGCTTTAACTGCATCATCCGCGCTCAAGGCGTTTTTATATTCTTCATATAAAAGTCTTCTTTTTTGGGTTACTTTAAGCGCTCCGGCGCGTGCCGCTTCATCTTTCGCCGCCTGCGAATCGCGTATCAGCGGACGGCCTTTAGCCGGCGAAGACACGGCCGCCGCCGGCGAAGATGCGGCTTTGACGGTATCTTTCTTTTTAAATAAACCGCCGAGCCATTCTTTGACGACGCCGAAAGTCTTTTTTAAATCCTGCTTTTTATCGGCCCACCAGTCTTTGAAGCCGTAATTATAGTCGATTTTCAACACTCCGCCGGTATCGGCGCTCACGATTTTTTCTACGGCCGCTTTATCCTGAGGATAATCTTTTACATAGTCGACTAAAAACGAATTAAGCGTGCGGCATTTGTGATTGCGCATAGTTTCGGTAATTTTAGCGAAACCTTTATCTTTATCAGGATTTATGGACGGATCCATGCTTATATCGAGCATTATTTTGGCTACGAGGCCTTCGGTTCTGGCCATTTCATCTTCGGTTTTTGCCCGGCCGTCGATTTTTGTATAATCGCCGATGGGCCGGCCCGTAAAAAACGCTCCGTTGAACTCCGCCCAGCCTTCTAGCATTGCGAAAACAGGCGTAGTTACTTTATTTTTCCAGTGACCTTCTTTTTTTATCTTTTCAATAATGTTTTCCGAAAAATCATGAGGGTATCTTACCAGACCGTGCGTGGGGTACATCATTACGTGGCCGATTTCATGGCATACGGTTTCGTGACCCCAGCGGTCTCCGGTTTTGAGTTCGTTGATGGTGTCGGCCGAAAGCGTGACTATCGGAGCCGCCTTG
>JAKPTH010000642.1 GCA_029571125.1 bacterium | reverse complement strand
CGTTGACGTCGACGTTCAAAGGCTCCATTTTAACGAATATATTGAACGGATCGGTTTTAACGAAAGTGACGTCCAGAGAAGCTTCTTTATGAATATATCTTATGCGGCCGTAGTTCAGGCTGAAATCTCTTATATCCGCACGCGCTCCGAAAATAGCCGGATTATCTTTATGATACGGATGGGTTTTAGGTTCCTGATCGCTCTGGCCGACGTTATAGCCGAATTGATATTTGAAGGTATCTTCTTTCTTGTCATAATAAAAAATACAGATTTCGGTCTGATTTTCAATGTTCGATATTAAGTTAAGGCCGAAAACGCTGTGAGTATTGTATCCCAGAGGATATCTGTCGCCGAATAAAAATTGTTTTGCCATTTTTCACACCCTGTTTAATTATAATTTATAATTTAAATAATCGCTTTTACAATATTCGCTTTCGCTTATTCACTCAAAAGGCCGGGCGCATTATTTTCCCAATAAATTCTTGAATTTGTCATACATCACGCCTTCGGTTATTTTGAGTATCGCCGCGCCGTCCATGTCGTATATTATAAGAGGGTTATATATGTCGCCCATTATCTTTCCGTAAATTTTAAGGCCTTTCGGCATGCCGCTGAAGTCGGCTTTCAGTGTATTGTTCTTAAGTATCCGGCGCGGTATCGATAACGTAAAACGCCCGTCGAGCATGTCTTTATCGTTAGCCGCGGCAAACGCCTTGAACGTATAGTCGGGCGCCTTTATTCTGAGACGCTCCAGCGTAAATTCGCGTTTTTTAAGAGTTATAAAAGCCTCCACGGTCTGAGCGTCGGCGACAAGCTCCGGCGTAAGCCCCAGAGAAGTGACGAAATCTCCTGCGCCTATATCAGTAAACACCCTGTTGTCTTCGACGTTATATTCTAAAAGCCTGGCGCCGGTAAACAATGCGCGAAACTCCATGACGCCGTCCCTTAAATCGCTCATATTGCCTTTATATCGCAAATCTACTTCGGCGCTGCCGCTCATAATAAGAAGCTTCGCGACCGGAAAAGCCCTGAAAACAGGAGCGGTATCCAGTCCGCAAATTTTTAGGCGCGCGTCAAGATCGCCTTTTAAAAACGAATAAGAAATCCTGTCGATAATTACCGAGCAATTATTAAGCCTTACTTCGGAGCTATACAATTCGAGGGTTTTTCCATTTTCTTCGAAACGATAATATATATCAGCGCCGGCCGGTGAATATGAAAGGCCTTCATTTCCGTATAATCCCGGAAAATAAAGCGACATATTCTTCGCAGCGGCGTGTCCGTTTGAATTTTTCAGCACGCCGTCGACTTCAGATTCGCCTTTAACGGTAACCTGCTGAGCCTGAGCCGTTTTTATATACTTACATGCCAGATCGAAGGCAGTTTCATGCCTCAGCCTTAAATGCGAAGCGCCGCCGAGCAGCGTAACGCTGGCTTTGTTTCCGAGCACGCCTATTTCCAGAGTTTCGCCTTTATAAACGAAACGGCTTAGGTACATGTTAAATTCCAGCGGAATGCCTGACCGGCTTAAATAGCTTAAAATATGAGCTAACGGATTAATTACGAGCGAGACCTTGCCGGATGACAAATTAAAGTCCGAATACGCCTGCTCGCATGTCGCGGAACGGGCGTTAAGCGCAAACACTTCTATTTTGGAAAGCGGGTCGCCGTCCAGAGCGTCGTATGTGACTTTTATCGCGTCATTTTCATTTAACGCGCCAATCAATTTAACGTCTAAATTTTTCCTGAAATTCTCGCTTTTCAGGTACAGAAAAAAAGTCGAAAAAAACAAAAAAACGAAAATGCAAATCAAATATAAAAATATCAATATTTTTTTTGAAGTTTGCAGCGTGACAGCGGTGTTATTCATTGTAACCTTTGCCTTTTCCAGCCTTCGGCGGAGCTTTTCGAGGTTCGTTCCCCGGCGCTCCGTTCAGGGTCTTTACGATTTTAAGGCTTATATCCATGGGTTTAGCCGAATGAGTGATGGCGCCTACGGAAATAAGATCCACGCCGCATCCGGCCGTTTCAACTATGTTAGCCTCGCTTATTCCGCCCGATGCTTCGCAAATAGCTCGACCGGCGATTAATTTTACGGCCTTTTTCATTTCGGCTTCTTTCATATTGTCCAGCATTATAACGTCGGCTCCGGCTTCGACCGCTTCGGCTACCTGGGCCAGGCTGGAAGCTTCCACTTCTATTTTCATAAGATGATGCGCCGCCGCGCGGGCCCTGCTCACCGCCGCCGATATAGAGCCCGCCGCCTCTATGTGATTGTCTTTTATAAGAACTCCGTCGAAAAGCCCGAAGCGGTGATTCGCCGCTCCGCCAATCGCGACCGCCGCTTTTTCGAAGATGCGGAAATTAGGGGTGGTTTTCCTGGTGTCTACGATTTTTGCGCCGCTGCCTTTTATCATGGCGGCGAGCCTTCCGGCGTAAGTCGCTATCCCGCTCATGCGCTGTAAAATATTTAAAAACGTCCGCTCGCCGCTCAGAATAAGCCGCGTAGGGCCGCTTATCCGAAGCGCAGTTTCGCCTTTCTTCAATTTTTCGCCGTCGCGGCGGCGGCTTAAAATATTTATCGCATCACAATTTTTTATCCGCGCCAGTACGTCGAAGGTCAAAAGCGCGAATTCGAGGCCTGCGAGAATGCCGTCCGACTTGAACAGCGCCGCCGCTTCGCAGCGGCTTTCCAGAGGGATTATCGAATCGGTAGTAACATCGCCGTTAGACGAAAGATCTTCATCCAGGGCCATTTCTATATATTTTCTGACGGTGTTTTCGTTATACATATATCACCTTTTCGTAATATTATTGCCCGGCCGTTTTTTTCAAAGGCATGCCGTCTGCAAATTTCATTTCGCCGTTGAGATATTTAATCTCCCCTCCGACGACGGCCGCGGATATTTTAACGTCTTTTAATCCGGACGCGCCGATTTCAAAAATATCTTTATCTAAAACAGTGAAATCGGCCATTTTATTTATGGCTATCGAGCCGCGATCACGCTCTAAAAAATTGGCATATGCGCCGTTTTTGGTAAAAATAGATACCGCGTCGTATATGCTCACACGTTCTCTTTCGTTCGGAAGGTTTAAAAGCGCGGCGATACCGTCAAGAGGCGACATGGGCGTGACGTCCGAATCGGACCCGCCGGCTATTACCGCACCGCTTTTGATAATAGAAGCGAAGCGGTTTGACTTGAGCGCGCGCGCAACGCCAAGGCGTTCGGCGTACATACCTTCTTTTCCTCCCCAGAGAGTTTCGAAGACGGGCTGCATCGATAAAATTATTCCGAGCTCGGCGGCGCGCCTGATAT
>JAKPTH010000640.1 GCA_029571125.1 bacterium | reverse complement strand
GTATCAGGGCAAAGACCTCGGCGCGGCGGTAACTGAGAACAGCTCCGTGGTAGCGGCTCTGGGCGTAGCCGCCGGCAGCAGATTTTCTATAAACGGCAAAGAGTTTACGGTGGACGCCGCCGATACTTTGAAAACGCTTATGGAAAAGATAAATTCTTCGAATATAGGCGTTATGGCGAGCTTTAACGGCGGCCGCTTCGAGCTATCTCCGCTCGGCAACAAGGAAAGCCTTAATTTGAACAATTTCAGCGACGTTACCGGCGATTTCTTTTCGAAAATAGCCATGGGTAACCGTATGGCTTCCAAAGCGGCCATCACGTCACCGATGCTCGCCAAATCCATAGGCGGTCAGGGAGTCGTTGCCGGGACGCTCAGCGTCAACGGCGCGGCCGTGAATTATACGCCCGCAGACACTTTAAGCGACGTCGTAAAAAAAATTAACGCGGCGGCCCCCGGCGTTAAGGCTTATGTCAATTCCGACAATCAGCTTGTAATAGATTCTGCCTCGGCCATCGAACTCAAAGATAGTTCGAATTTTTTAGAAAAAATGGCTATAAAAGAGGAAAAAATTGTCGATAGTAATAATAGAACCAGTATAAAAAGGTCTTCAGAGAACGCGCAGTCGATATTTGATATATTAATAGAGATAAGAGACCAGCTGTTTAACGGCGACGTTAACGGCCTGGCGAACAATTCGAAGGACGACGGCTCGAGCGTGGTCAGCTATAAAAGCGGCCTGGCCAAGCTCGACGAAGCTATAAGCCACATAGCCGACACGCGCGAGATGACCGGAAGCGCACTGACTCAGGTTGAACGCAGCACGGCCCGCAACAAGGAAATCGAAGTCTACATAAACAAGATGATAACCGAAACAGAAGGCGTCGATTTTGAAAAAGCCGTAGTGGAGCTTAACACGGTGGACCTCATTTACAGAAGCGCCCTTCAGGTAAGCGCTAAAATCAACCAGCAGTCGCTTCTGGACTTTCTTAAATAGCGAAAAGATAAAAAATATATGTGAACATTTAAATTTTAAATAAACGAGGAGATGATGGATATGATGATTAAAACCAAATTCTGGGGTGAGGTGACTATCGACGACAGTAAAATTTTAAGTTTCGTGAACGGATTGATAGGCTTTGAAGATTTCAAAAGATTTATTCTTATCCCTCATGAAAAAGATCAGAATTTTCACTGGCTGCAGTCGGTCGACAACCAGTATTTGTGTTTCTTAGTCACTACCCCGATGTCATTTATGTTTGATTATTCAATCGAAATAAGCGACGATACGGTCGCCCGGCTTGGAATTACTTCGGCGGAAGACGTAGCTATTTACTGTCTGGTAACCGTTCCCGAAGATCCCCTTAAAATTTCGGCCAACCTTGCGGGACCGCTTATATTTAACGTATCCAATCTTACCGGCGAGCAGGTCGTGGTAATGGATGAAAAATATAGCGTCAAGCACTATATTATCGACGAATTGAAAGCCAACGCGCCCAGAGTGATAGACAATTTGACCTCGGCATTCACCGGAGAAGCTCTCGGCGCAAACGCGCCCGCGGTAGACGAAAGCATATTCTCGCCCGCTAATTTCGCGGCGGATCTCGAGGAATCCCTCAAAGTGTGCAATTCTTACATGAATCAGTAAACGGATAAAAGCCGATAAAAAGGGGGCTGAATAAAGTCAGCCCCTTTAATTATTTATGCTTTGCCCGCCGGGCATATTTTCCGTAAACAATTAATAATTTAATGTGTTGACAAAGCCCCGGACGTATTGTATAATTAAAATGATATGTTTTATAAGGGTTTTAACGCCCTTTTGCCGGCTTTATGACAGGCTAAAAAAATATAAGGGAGAGGTTTTTGTGAAAATCCAGAGTAAATTTTTCGGTGAAATCGAAATCGAAGAAAACAAGATAATAACCCTGGTTGACGGCATGCTTGGATTTGAAAAATTAAAAAAATATATACTTATACCTCACGGTCAGGATAATATGTTCAAATGGCTCCAGTCCACCGAAGACGCTGCGGTCTGCTTTCTGGTGGTGGAACCGGTTTCGTTTATGTTCAATTATTCGTTAGAAATAGCCGACGACGTCGTGGACCGCATTAAAATCAGGACTCCTGAAGACGTTATAATATATTCCATCGTCGTGATTCCGGAAGAGCCATCTAAAATATCGGCCAATCTTTGCGGCCCCATAGTCATTAACGCGGTAAACCGCATGGGCGCCCAGGTGATTTCATCCAACCCCGAGCATCAGGTAAAGCATTATATTATCGAGGAGCTCAAGAAAAACACGGCCCGCCTCATGACGAATTTCGCCACCATGGTTAATTCCGGCAAAGCTATCGCCGAAAAATTAGAAAAAACGGATGAAGCGGAAAATAAGAACGCGGCTCTGGCGTCAGCCGCAACCGCCGCCGAAAATAAATAGATTTTATCCAAATGATTTTAACGAATTGAATTTATCGGCGGATAGGAGGAATTTTTTTGTTAGTGCTGACCCGCAAACATAACCAGAGCATTATAATAGGCAATAATATAGAAATAATGATAGTCGAAATAAGGGGCGATCAGGTTAAAATAGGCATAAAAGCCCCTAAAAACGTTTCGATTTACCGCAGCGAGATTTACGAGGAAATAATGAATGAAAACAAGCTCGCCACCGAGCAGGCGGCGGTGGACAAACTCGGCGCGATAACCAGAATGATAAAGCCTGAAGGCGAAAAAAAAGAAGAGAAATAAGATTTTTCATATAATATAGAGCCTCAAAAAACGTAAAAGAAGCCGTCCGTAAATAATAAAACGGGGCGGCTTCTTTTTTTGCGCGTCCGCGGATCGATTTAAGAAAAATTTTTAGGTTCCTTTTCATTTGGAATGGATAGTTTTATGCGGGCGCCAGATAATTTTTCGGGGACGCGTTCGAAAATCCCTCCGGGATTTTCGCCGCTCGTGCTCGTCGGCCGCACGCCGTTGCCGTCCGTGGCGCGTGCGGCATTAGGGCTTCCGTGCCCCGACCTCTCGCCCATCCATGGGCTTCGGCGACTCCGCAACGCCCCTTCAAAATTTATCTGTCACCCGCTCTAACCTAAAAAAATTAATAAATATTTTACCCACATTAAATGAAAAAGAACCAATTTTTATAATTCAGCTTTTTTATCTTAAATATGAAAACCTATAAAATTAAGGGCTTTGCAATTGACTTTATAACTTTTTTATTATATACTACTCTAAATTTAAAATAGATACGGACAGGGGAGTTTACTTTGAAAGAATTCGATTTCAGTTCAATAGATATAAAAGCGGCCGAAGACAAATATGAAAAATTGCTCGGCATAATAGAGCCGTGCGGTTCGGCTCTGGTGGCTTTTTCGGGAGGAGTTGACTCTTCTTTTGTCGCGGCTGCGGCCAATATCGCTCTAAAAGGCAATGTGGTTCTCGCTACGGCCGTTTCCGAAACTTTTCCGGGCCACGAGTTCGGAGTTTCAAAGAAATTCGCTCAGGAGCTGAACGTCCGTCAGATTTTTATATATTCGAGCGAGCTGGATATCGAGGAGTTCAGAAAAAATCCTAAAAACCGCTGCTATTACTGTAAAAAAGAACTGTTTACCAAACTTATAGCAAAGGCCGGCGAGCTCGGGCTGAACAAGGTTTTCTCGGGGGCTAATTTCGACGATACGGGCGACTTCCGGCCCGGCCTGACGGCCCAGAAGGAGCTCGGGATTTTATCTCCTTTAATGGAAGCGGGCTTGACGAAAATGGAAATCCGCTATCTTTCTAAAAAACTGGGCATAAGCTCCTGGGCCCGCCCGCAGATGGCCTGCCTTACGTCCAGGTTCCCGTACGGAGTCGAGTTCGACCGCGAAAAATTCAAGGCGGTGGAGGCCTGCGAAGAATACCTCCGCGTCCTCGGCTTTTCTCAGTACCGCGTAAGGGTTCACGATAAGCTGGCTCGCATCGAAATCGAGCCGCAGGAATTTTCGGAGCTCATAAAAAACCGCGAAAATATAGCCGCCGAATTTAAAAAGAACGGGTTTTCTTATATATCTCTGGATATCGAAGGGTTCCGCTCGGGCTCTTTCAATATTTAACTGAAAAAATAATTTATTGAGGGTTACTTACCGCCATGAAAGATAATTTTAAAGAAAAATTGATAGGCCGCCTTAAGCAGTACCGCGAAGGTTCGATAGACGAAGAAGCGGTTTTAAATTATATCAAAATGCACGAGTTCGAAGACGTGGATTTCGCTAAAATAGAC
>JAKPTH010000625.1 GCA_029571125.1 bacterium | reverse complement strand
CGGCCGTTGAGCCTCTGATAAAGGCCCTCGCATCCGGTTTCGGACCGCTTAAAATAAAAATGATCGAGGCGCTCGCCAATATAGGCGATTTCAGCGCACAGAAGCCCATAATAGACTCCCTCAAGGACAGCTCGGGCCAGGTACGCTCGGCCGCGGCCTTCGCGCTAATCAGGCTGGGCGATGAAAACGCCATCGAGCCGCTCATGACGGCCTTGAAGGACACCAACGCCGACGTCCGCAAATACAGCGTGCTGGCGCTCGGCGAAATACGCGACGAGCGCGCGATAGACTCGCTTATAGAGGCGCTGTCGGACAAGCAATGGGAAGTCCGCGCCAATGCCGCAATCGCCATCGAAAAAATCGGCGGCGAAAAGGCCATAGGAGCTCTTTTAACAGCCATGGCCGACCGCAATTCCCAGGTCAAGGCCAACGTATCGCGCGCCCTGGTTTCCAACGCCAACGAGTCGTGCACCGAAACTCTCATTAAATATATCGAAGACGAAAATAAAGAAGTCAGGATAAATATCATAACGACTCTCGGCAGGATCGCCACCGACGAAGTTATAGAGCCTCTGTGCCGCTCGCTTTCCGATAATAACGCGATCGTGAGAAAAACGGCATGCGAAGCGCTCGCCAATACCGGAAACGACGTTTGCGTGGAACACCTTATAAAATTATTGGACGACGACTCCGAAGACGTCAAGCTTTCGCTCATAGGGGCTCTCGGGCGTATCGGCAATGAAAAATCTCTCGACGGGCTGGTCCCTTTGCTAAAAGACAAATCGGCCGAAGTAAGAAAAGCCACGGCGCGGGTTTTGAAAGAAAACGGAAAATTCCACGCACAGTGCAGCTTTGAAAACGGCCTCGCCAGATTCCACAAAGGTCTTGTCAAAGAGGCTATAGGCGAATGGGAGAAGGTCATAGAATCCGACCCCTACAACGAAGAAACCCTTTTTTACGCAGGCACGGCCTATATAATGGAAGGCCTTTACGCTAACGCCATAATCTCTTTCAAGAAAGTGCTCGAAGTAAATCCGGCCAACAGCGAAGCGTATCTCAAGCTAGGCGAAGCCCTTTATAAAAACGCGATTTACGACGACGCGCTGATTTACCTTCAGAAAGCAGTGCAGCTTCTGCCATATAACGTTGAGGCGCACAACCTTCTGGGCGAAACGTACGCGTGCAATTCCATGCTGGACGAAGCCATACTGAAATTCCGCCGCGCCATGGAAATCAACCCCGCGGACACCGTCAGCTATATAAACCTGGGCTCTATTTACACGCGCAAAAAAATGTTCGATCAGGCCGTGAAATATCTCAGAAAAGCTCTCGAATACAATCCCAACTCGGCCGAAACGCTTTACACGCTCGCCATCACCTGCGGCGAGATGGGCCAGAAAAACGACGCCATACAGCATTTCAAGGAAGCTCTCGCCATATCGCCCGACGATTACCGCATACATTACAACCTCGGCCTCATCTATCTCGCCCAGGGAAGCCTGGAGCAGGCCGCCGAGCACCTCCAGAAATCGCTCAGCGCCAAGAACATAGACACTTACTTCAAGCTCGCCGGCGTTTACAACGTTCAGGGCGCATATCAGAAAGCCGTCGCCCTGCTCAACGAAGCGGCCGCTCTGCAGCCGATGAACGTTAAAATATTCATCGAGCTCGGCAAAATTTATAAAGATAAAAACATGCACGAAGAAGCCATCGAAAATTTCAGGCGCGTCGAAGAGCTCGAACCCGATAACGCCGAAGTGCGCCTGCTGCTTGCCGGCCTGCTTTTTTCAAAATTCAAGTACGCCGAATCCGTCTCGATCTTCGAGGCGCTCGTGCTCAAGGAGCCCGCCAACATAGAGGCGCGCATCGGATACGCGCGAAACCTTATAGCGCTCAATCAAAACTATAAGGCGATATCGGAACTCAAATCGGTCATCGAGTACGAACCCAAACACGCCCCCGCTTACGTTCTGCTTGCCAGATGCCAGCTTCACGACGGCCGCGTCAACGACGCTTTCGAAACTCTCAAGCGCGCCTACGAAATAGATCCGCGCGATCTGGAAACTAATATCGAGCTGGGCATAGTTTACCGCGACCGCGGAATGCTCGAAGAAGCGATGCGCCACTTCAAAAGCGCGCTCGATATTGCCCCGAAAAACTCCAAGGCTTACTTCGAAATGGGCCGCACATACAGCGAAATGGGCAACAGTTCGGAAGCGCTGGTGCTGTTTAAAAACGCCATAGAAGAAAATCCCAAGGATTACAGGTCGTATCTCGGAATGGCGCTTATTCTCAAGCAGCAGGGAGCCGTTTCGGAATCCATACTCATGATGAAAAAGGCTCTTGAAATCGAGCCGGATTTTATAGACTGCCTCATGCATCTCGGCGCGGTCTATTACGAACTCGAAGACTATAAGCGCGCTCTGGATTCATATCAGAAGGCGGCTTCGATCGATTCCACGGCCGTAGAGGCGTCGCTTAAGTGCGGCTTCTGCCATTTCATGCTCAAGCAGTATTGCGAAGCGCAGGAGAAATTCGAGGGAATAGTCGCCATAGGAGATGAAAAATTCTCGCTGACATGCTACATTCAACTGGCCGAGATCGCCGCCATAAAGAACAATGCGCCCGGCGCGGCCGCGTATTATGAAAAAGCATGCGCTCTGGCCCCGTCCGACGGCGAAATAGTCAAAAAGCTCGCCGACACATACTTCAAACTGGGCCGTTTCGCCGAAGCCGTAGAAAAATATAAAGCTCTGCTTACCATCTCGCCGCGCCTGAAAGAGGCGGAATTCAAACTGGGCGTACTTTACACGCGCACGTCCAATTACAACGACGCCATTTTCTATTTGAACCGCGTCGCGGGGGAATACGAGGACAACATCGATTTCATCTCCAGCGTTTCCAGGTGCGAGTTCGAACTGCGCCGTTTCGACGACGCCATGACTCATTACAAGAGGCTTCTCACTTACGAGCCGGACAACTCCGACGCGCTCTATAAGATAGCCGAAATAGATTACGGAAGAAAGAACTATGAAGAGGCTCAGCTGGCGCTCAATAAATATATCAAAATAAAGCCGGGCGATTTTAACGCGTATCTTCTTAACGGCCACTGCGCGAGAAAACTGAACAATTTCGACGCGGCCGTCGCGAATTACATGAAATGCCGCGAGATAGCCCCCGATTATTGCGAAGTGAACATGGCGCTGGGCGCTCTTTACTTCGATCTTCACAAAGAAGAACTCGCTCTGGCATGCTTTAATAAAGTAATCGAAAAAGAGCCTTTCAACGTTAACGCGAATTACATGAGCGCTCTTTCTTATATGGCGCTTTCTAATTTCGCCTCTGCCGCGGCAGGTTTCAAAAAGGTAATCGAGCTCCAGCCGGCCAACAAGGAAGCGCTTATCAGGCTCGCCCGAATCCGGAAGATGAATGAAAATTACGAAGAGGCCACCACGCTCTTTATGAAGGCCCTCGAAATTTCTCCGGATATGCCCGAAATCACTCTTGAAATAGGCGAATGCCTCATGAACGCCAGACGGTTCGCGGAAGCCGTCAGCTACTTCTTGAAACTGCTTTCGGCCGAACCTAAAAACGTAAGGGCGCTTTTGAATCTCGCTAAAATCAAGGAAGGCCTCGGCGAAACCAATAACGCGCTTTCGTTTTATGAAAGGCTGTTCGAAGTCGATGAAAATAACGTCGAAGCCTGCGTCGGCATGGCTAAGATCCTTCATTCCCGCGGCCAGCTCGATAAAGCTATGTTCCTTTATCAGAAATCCCTTAAACTGAGGCCGGACGATCTCGAAATAATGACCAGCCTTTCGGAAATTTATCTCAAGCTCAAACACGAGCCGGAAGCGCTTTCGGTGTTCAATGAAATGCTCCGGATCGACCCGAAAAATACCGGCGCGATGATAAATCTAGCTAAGCTATACCGTTCGCGCTCGCAGTTTTCGGATGCGCTCAAGCATTACATCGCGCTTGGTTTCGACTATGAATCTGCGATGGTCTACAAAGAGCTCGGCGAAACCGCCAACGCGCTGACTTATTTTGAACGGGCCATAAAGTCCGATGCGGGCAATATCAACGCCAGAACCGAAATCGGAGAGCTTTATCTCAAGCAGAAAAAATACTCCGACGCGCTCAAGCACCTGGCTGCGGTCATAGAACTCAAACCCGACAGCTTCAGGGCGCGCTACCTTTCAGGGCTCGTTTGCTTCGAGCAGGGGCTTTTCGAGCGCTCGAGAAACGAATTCGAGCAGTGCGTAAAAATCGACGGGACTTCCGCGGACTCGTTTTTCTATCTGGCCGAATCGCATTACAACCTCGAAAATTTCGCAGCCGCCAGGCAGAGCTACTTAAAGGCGCTTTCGCTCGCCTGCGAAATACTTCTCATTCATAACCGGCTCGGATTTATCAATTTCAAAGAGCATAATTACGAAATGGCCGAAACGGAGTTCAAAAAAGTTATAGCCAAAGACGCCGCCAACGTAGAGGCTAATTATCATCTCGCGCTTATAGAGCTCGCGCATGCCAGATATAACGACGCGATTTTAAGGCTCAAGAAGATAACCCTTAACCGCAACACTTCCGACACCTACGCCAAGCTCGCCGAAGCGCTTTATAAGTCAGGACATCACGAACAGGCGCTCGAAGAGGCGTTGAATTCGCTCAAAAAAGATCCGAATAACACCGACGCTCATTACTATCTCGGCCTTTCCCAGAAAGAGCTTAAACGCTACAGGGACGCTGAAACCAGCTTTATCAAATGCTGCGAGATCAATCCAAGGTACTACAAGGCGCAGCTCGAACTCGGCATAATCTACAACGAAGAAGGCAAGGTCCTCGAGGCTAAAACCATCTTCGACAGCATAGAGCAGAATATCACCGAATCCGACATGCCTGAATTCTATTATAACAAGGCCCAGGTTCTCACGCGCGTCGGCGATATCGAAGGCGGAATCAAGATGTTCTATCAGTCTATAAACCTTTCGCCAAAATTCGACAGGGCCATGTGGGAGCTCGGATACGCGCTTATAAAGGCGGGCCGCGGCGAGGAATCCATCAAGATTTTCGAAAGGCTGCTCGAGCTCGATAATAAGAACGCTCAGGTATTCTATGAGCTCGGGGCTCTTTATTGCGCCCTCAACGGCGAGGAGAACAAAAAGAAAGCGCTGAAATATATGCACGATTATATCGTCCGCGAGCCGGAAGCGCCGATGGGGTATTATTACCTCGGCAAACTTTACCAGGAGACCTTCCACGAAACCAAGGCCATAGAATATTATGAAAAGGCCATAGAATATAAGCCGGATATGACCGAAGTGTGCTTCGAGCTGGGCAGGCTTTACCGCTTCATTAGAAAACCCGAAAAGGCCATAGCTCATCTGCTCAAGGTTATCAAAAAGAACTCCGCGAATATCGACGCGCTAAATGAAATCGCCCAGGCCACTTACGATAAAAAACTTTATGACGAAGCTATCGAATGGTTCGAAAAAGTCCTTATGATCAAGGCCGACAACGTGGACGCGCTTTCAAAGCTCGCGTTCATTTATAATGAAACGGGCCGCCTAGGAGAAGCGGCGGGCGCTTACGAAAAGCTGCTTGAAATTTCCGGAAAAGACCATTCGGTCATATACAGTCTCGCTGAGATAAACTACAAACTCGAAAAAACTCAGACCGCTTTGGACCTTATTAAAAACGCGCTGGAAATTGCGCCGAACGACAAAAAATACCTCAATCTCAAAGGCAAAATATTAATGGCCCTGGGCCGCGACGAAGAAGCAGTCCTGGCGTTTGAAACGGTATTGGGCGCGGACGGAAAGAATCTCGAGGCGCTGTACAATACTGGCGTGGCTAAAAGGCGCAGCGGCTCGGTAGACGAAGCGCTCCTTTATTTCAGGCGCGCCGTGGAAACCAATTCAAAACATATCGATTCGTACATAAACCTTTCGCAGATCTACAGGGAACGCGAGGATATGGAAAACGCCATAGGGCTTATCGAACAGGCGATAGCCATAAGCCCCGAGTCGGACGCTCTGCTTTATCGCCTGGGCTGCTACTACAAAGACGCCAAATATTACGAAAAAGCCCTTTCCACCTTTCAGAAGGCGGCCGCCATTAATCCTTCGAACAGCGAAGCGCTCTTCGAAACCGCCATAATATCGTACCTTAAAAAATCTTACGCGGACGCGCTGACCGCGCTTAAAAAGGCCGGCGCGGCCAACCCCAACGATTTTAAGATTTTCGCTCTCGCCGGCGAAATTTACTATAAGACCGAACGCTACGACGAGGCAAGGGCTGAGCTTAAAAAGGCTCTCGCTATAAATCCGGCTCTCGCCGACGCAAACTATTATCTGGGAAGAATTTTCGCCGATTCGCGCGAATATCCCGAGGCTATAGCCCAGTTCGAAAAAGCCCTGGATAACGATCCGTCGAGATTCGAATGCGTGCTGGCTCTGGCCGGAGCTTATCAGGCGATGGAAAACAACGAAGAGGCCGTAAGGCATTACAGGCGCGCGGTCGAAATTTCAAAAAGCAATCCGGCGGCCGTTCTTGCGTTAGGCGATCTTTACTTTAAGCTAGGCGATTTCGATAACGCCATAACTTTATACCGCGATCTTAAAGCCAGGAAAGCCGGAGATTACGAAGCGGTTCTATCGAAGCTTTCGCAGTGCTATTTCAATAAGCAGATGTGGTACGACGTTATCGAGACGGGCAACGAGCTTTTAAGCATTAAACCCGATAATCTCGAAACCCTTTTTACGGTGGCCGAAGCTTCCGAAGAGGGGCAGAACGCCACTCAGGCCGAGAACTATCTGCGCAAGATAATCGGCTTCCATCCAGGCAATATCGAAGCCAGGCTCAAGCTCGGCGCTCTTTATGCAAGGCAGAAAGACCACGACGCCGCCATCATACAGTATAAGGAAGCGCTGAAAATAAACGAAAACAGGATAGACGCCAACCTCGAGCTCGGCAAGCTCTATAAAATTAAAAATTTCATAACCGAGGCCATAGAGCAGTTCAGAAAAATTTCATCGCTCAGCCCAAATAACTACGACGCCAGGTTCAATCTCGCCGTTACGCTTTTCGAAAATTCGCTTTTCGAGGAATCGCGCGAGGAGTTCGAGAAGATAATCAAGATGTCTCCC
>JAKPTH010000596.1 GCA_029571125.1 bacterium | reverse complement strand
ACGCGACGTCCCGCGATCCGCTCACATTGAGCCTTTACCGCTCGCTTTTTTCCAACGACAACCAGCGCATCGACGCGCGGATGGACTTCGAACACATGCACGATATAAACCGCAGGCAGGTATTCGATTTTAAAAACAAGTTCCGCGGCGTAAGCAACACACCTCAAAATCTCGATTTCAGAAATATTTCGAACATATATAATATCACCAATATGCAATATGCCGTTTCGCACAACAAGCAGAGCGTTTCGGCCGTTTTTATGGAAAGCCTGATTACGAAGTTCAGCCACGCCAGGCTTTCGGACCTTTCCAGCGATTGCATTACGGGCGGATATATTTTCGACCATAAAACTTCCGATAATACTTTTTACACTTTGAAATTCGAAAATTCCATAAATAAATACCAGACGCATTCCGCCGATGATTTTGCATATTCAGGAACGAGCTTTAAAATTCTGCACAAAATGCCGAAAATATCCAGGGCGCCTTCGTATTTTTCAGCTTATATATTCCACGACGAGCCGATTATCGACGATCCCGAATTCGTTCATTTTATGGATCTGACCTATGAACTGAAAGCAACCTACGGCAACAAGAGAATGGCATACAATCCGGCGGGGGCTTTCAACGATTTTAAAATCGACTACTCGCTTCATCTTGATATGTCTAAAGTTTCTAAAATAAATATTAACGGCTTTATAGACAGAAGGGCTTATGTGAATGAATCCGTGGCGGGATATTTTTTGAACTACGACAGGAGCCGTTTGAATTTTCTTTATTCGCACGACCTGACGCCTAAATGCGCCTTTACTCCTTATATCGATTTCGTCAAAACTAATTATTTAAACCTGTCAGGCTTTAATATGACCGAAATCGGCCTTGGAAGCTATCTTTCGCTTAAATACAGCGACGATATTTACTGGAACCTCGACTTTAAAAGAACTTCGTATATGCCTTTCGAATCCAGAATCGGATATCCGCAGCAGACCAAGATTAACGTCATATCCAGCTGGATAAAATATCTCAGCGCGAAAAACCGCCTGGTTATGGATTCTGATTTTGAACTGATGAGGACCGGCGCGAACGAAAGCTTTTACTTCGCCCGATATTCTATGTTAAGCGGCGAGCTGCGTTACGAGCATAAGCTCAAGGACGATTATTACATAAGAACCGGCGCGGGCGGCCGCGTAAAAAAACATCCGGCGTTTCCAGTTTTAGATATTTATGAAATTTACGGTTTGATAGGTCTAAGCGTTATTTTTTAAGCTTTTCTTCGAGAGACGAGGCGCTGTTGTTATACAGCAGCCTGTAACGGCTGAGTTCGGCCTCGATCGGCTTGATATCAGCCTTGCTTTTTTTGGCTTCCGCCAGCGCGGCTTCAAGCTGCTTTATATTTTCGGCGTATTGCGCCACCGTTTTTTTCAGCATTTCGGTTTCGCGTGCGCGCATCGAGGCGTTTTCTTTAGACAATTTATTCTTTTTATCGCGGGCTTCGAGCTCGTCGTTTATTTTATCCAGAAGGGTTAAGGCCTTCTGATAGTCGGGCCTCAGCTTGAGGCACTTTTTAAGAGCGGCCACGGCGTCGTTTATCTTGGAATTGGCGGCCAGTATTTCAGCCATGTTATAAAGGCATTTATAGTTTCTCGGGTTTACGACCATGACCTGTGAATAATACTCGTAAGCTTCGCGGAAGTAATTATTTTCATGATAAATATAGGCCATGAAAAACAGCGCTTCTTCATAGCCGTTTCTTTCGGCGACGGCCTTCTGCAGGAGCTCGACCGCCCTGGAAGCGTCTCCGGCTTTATAGTAAAGCGCGGCCTGATCGTAGTCGAGCTCAGCCTGGTCTTTGAAGCTTTTTTCGGCGTAACGGTCGATCTTGTCTATGGGCAGCGCGAGCATGTAACGCTGGCGCGAAAGTTTGTGGCGCAGCTCTACCTGCATAGTTTCGATTTTATATACTTCGAGCGGCCCTATGTAATCGCCCTTGAAGTATTCGAATTCGCGGCCGGTGGCGAAATTTCTTATTGACGCCGAAAACGGCTCGCCGTTAACGTTTTCTATCTTGATTAGCTTGAGGTCGGCCGGGTCGAAATCGAGACGGTAATCGCCGGAAGAGCCCGTAGCCGGGAAAGCGCCGAAAACGAGCGACATTAAAAATATGAAATAAAAT